>JBKBVC010000131.1:0-5877 GCA_046289805.1 Tabrizicola sp. | reverse complement strand
GGTCAATTTCATCGCGCATGGCGTGGCGAAGGATCCGTCCTATGGCGAAACCCGTCCCGTCCAGGGGGCCGATGAGCAGCATGAGACGCCCAAGGCCGAGGCGGGAGAGGCCAAGGAATCCGCGCTGTCGAAATACTGCGTCGATCTGAACGTGAAGGCGAAGAAGGGCGACGTCGATCCCCTGATCGGCCGCGAGGCCGAGGTGGAGCGCGCGATCCAGGTCCTCTGCCGCCGGCGCAAGAACAACCCGCTGCTGGTGGGCGACCCCGGCGTCGGCAAGACCGCCATCGCCGAAGGGCTGGCCCGCAAGATCGTCAATGGCGAGACGCCCGAGGTCCTGTCCAGGGCCACGATCTTCAGCCTCGACATGGGCGCGCTTCTGGCCGGCACCCGCTATCGCGGCGATTTCGAGGAACGGCTGAAGGCCGTCGTCAAGGAGCTTGAGGATCACCCCGACGCGATCCTCTTCATCGACGAGATCCACACCGTGATCGGCGCCGGCGCCACTTCGGGCGGGGCGATGGATGCCTCGAACCTGCTGAAGCCCGCGCTTCAGGGCGGCAAGCTGCGCTGCATGGGCTCGACCACCTACAAGGAGTTCCGCCAGCACTTCGAAAAGGACCGCGCGCTGTCGCGGCGCTTTCAGAAGATCGACGTGAACGAGCCTTCGGTGCCGGATGCGATCAAGATCCTGATGGGCCTGAAGCCGCATTTCGAGGAACACCACGACCTGAAATACACCAACGAAGCGATCAAGTCGGCGGTGGAACTGGCCGCGCGCTACATCCATGACCGCAAGCTGCCGGATTCGGCGATCGACGTGATCGACGAGGCCGGGGCGGCGCAGCATCTGGTGGCGGAATCGAAGCGGCGCAAGACGCTCGGCATCAAGGAGATCGAGGCCGTGGTGGCCAAGATCGCCCGCATCCCGCCCAAGACCGTCTCGAAGGACGATGCCGAAACCCTGCGCGACCTGGAAAAGACGCTGAAGCGCGTCGTGTTCGGCCAGGACAAGGCGGTCGAGGCGCTGTGTTCCGCCATCAAGCTGGCCCGCGCCGGCCTGCGCGAGCCGGAAAAGCCCATCGGCAACTACCTCTTCGCCGGCCCGACGGGCGTCGGCAAGACCGAGGTGGCCAAGCAGCTGGCCTCGTCACTGGGGGTCGAACTGATCCGCTTCGACATGTCGGAATACATGGAGAAACATGCGGTCAGCCGCCTGATCGGGGCGCCTCCGGGCTATGTCGGCTTCGACCAGGGCGGCATGCTGACCGATGCCATCGACCAGCACCCGCATTGCGTCCTGCTGCTGGACGAGATGGAGAAGGCCCATCCGGATGTCTACAACATCCTCTTGCAGGTCATGGACCACGGCAAGCTGACCGACCACAACGGCCGGACCGTGGATTTCCGCAACGTGATTCTCATCATGACCTCGAACGCCGGCGCGTCCGACATGGCAAAGGCCGCCATCGGCTTTGGCCGCGATCGCCGGACGGGGGAGGATACCGCCGCCATCGAGCGGACCTTCACGCCGGAATTCCGCAACCGTCTGGACGCGGTGATCAACTTCGCGCCCCTGGGCAAGGAGATCATCCTGCAGGTGGTCGAGAAGTTCGTCCTCCAGCTCGAAGCGCAGCTGATGGACCGTGGCGTGCACATCGAGCTTTCGCCCGAAGCTGCCGCCTGGCTGGGCGACAAGGGCTACGACGACAAGATGGGCGCGCGGCCGCTGGCCCGGGTGATCCAGGAACACATCAAGAAGCCCCTGGCCGAGGAGCTTCTGTTCGGCAAGCTGGTCAAGGGCGGCGTGGTCCGGGTGAAAGTCAAGGACGACGCCATCGTTCTGGACATCGAGGAACCGCAGAAACCGCGCCTCACCGGCCAGAAGCCGCCGCTCCTGACCGCCGAATAGGCGCCTGACAGACCGGGAACCCCCGCCCTGAACCGGCGGGGGTTCTGTTTTGGCCGCTCGTCGATGACTGCGTCACGCCTCGCTTCCCGCGACGAGAAGCCGAAGGCGCACGAGGAGCCGTTCCGAGGCGGTTAAGATTTCCTGAACGCCCGCAGGCAACCCCTTGATTTCACGTCGTCCGGCAGGACCGTCCTGTGTGGACAGCCTCAGACCACCGCCGCCCGGTACAGATGCCAGGTCGCATGCCCCAGCACCGGTAGCACCACCACGAGGCCCAGAAGCAGCGGCAGGATCCCCAGCACCAGCCCGCCCGCGACGATGAGACCCCAGGTCGCCATCACGCCCGGATTCTCGCGCGCGACCTGGACCGAGGTCATCACCGCGACCGGCAGGGTCACGTCGCGGTCGAGCAGCAGCGGGAACGAGATCGCGCTGAAAGCCAGCACCGCCGCCGCCAGCACCGCCCCCACCGCCGTCCCGATCACCGTCATCGCCCAGCCCGCGGGCGTGGTCAGCGCCGCGGTGACGAGTGCCATCAGGCTGGCCGGCCGGTCCGGCCCCAAGGTGGCGGCATGGATCGCGTCGGCGAGGAGGAGCCAGACCATGAACAGGACCGCGTTGAACAGGCTCAGCATCAGGATCCGCGGGAAGCGGGGATTGCGCAACACCTCGAACATCGCGCCCCAGCTGACCTCGAGCCTCGCCTCGCGCCGGCGGCTCAGCTCGTAAAGTCCCAGCGCCGCCACCGGCCCGACGAGGGCAAAGCCGGACAGGACTGGGAACAGGAGGTGGGTCAGGTTCCCCTGGCTCGCCAGCGCCAGCAGGACCGCGCCCATGGCCGGATAGAGCATGCAGGCGAACAGCACGTCCGACCGCATCGCCGCCAGATCGTCCCAGCCCTTGCGCAGCGCCTCGCGCAGATCGCCCGGCATCAGCACACGGGTCTCGGGCCGGACACTGGGGTCGGCCGCGGAATGGGCCGCGACCTCGGTCACATATCCGGCAGCCGAGCCCAGCGCACCAAGTGTCCAGGACAGGGGGGTTCCGATCGTCTTCGGCATCAGGGATCCTCCCGCAGAGGGGGCGCCCCGGCTTGTCATGCCCGGGGACGCCCCAGTGGCAACGACGGCAAGCACGAAAGTTTCTTGCACCCAGAATAGCACGGATTTCCCGCGCCCGCAGTCACGGAATGGTGCGCCTCAGCGTTCGGTCAGCTTCAGCTCGATCCGCCGGTTCTGGGCCCGTGCCTCGGGGCTGTCTCCCAGGGCCACAGGCCGGTATTCGCCAAAGCCGGTCGCCGCCATGCGCTCGGGCGGAAAGCCCAGTTCGTCCTGCATGTAGCGCACCACCGAAAGGGCGCGGGCCTGGCTGAGCGCCCAGTTGTCGCGGAAGGCCCCGGCCCCGGACAGCGGCACGTTGTCGGTGTGACCATCCACCCGGATGATCCAGTCGATATCCGCAGGGATCCGGGGGCGGATCTCGTTCAGGATCTGCACCACCCCGGCGATCTGCGTCCGCCCCTCGGGCGCAAGGTCGGCCGAGCCGGGGCTGAACAGCACTTCCGAGGAGAAGACGAAACGGTCGCCCACCACCCGCACGCCTTCGCGGCCCTGCAAGAGTTCGGACAGCTGGCCGAAGAATTCCGACCTGAAACGTGCAAGGTTCTGGTTCTCGGCCGCCAGCCGGGCGGCCTCGGCGGCCTCCAGTTCGGCCCGGCGGCGCTGTTCGGCCGCGACCTGGGCCAGGGCGGCGTTCAGGTCCTTTCCGAGGCTCTCCAGCTGCACCTTCGCCGCCTCGTCGCGCGCCTTGGATTCGTCCAGCACGGCTTGCAGGCTGCCCAGCTGGTTGCGCAGCGCCGCGACCTGCTGGTTCAGAAGCTCGACCTCGCGCGCGGCGTCGAGCGCTTTCTTCTGCTCGGCCAGCAGCGCGGTCTGCGCCGCCGCCAGCGCCGCATCCTTCTCGGTGCCGCCCTTCGCGGCCTCGCTGCGCGCAGCGGCCAGCAGGGTCAGCGTCTCCTCGGCGCGCTTGCGTTCCTCTTCCAGCGCCAGGGTCATGGCGGTCAGTTCCGTGTCGGCATTGGCCAGCTTCTCGCGCAGTGCCTGCAAGGCCGCCGCATCGGCCAGCCGTGCGGCCTCGGCCTCGGAGACCTTCGCCTCGGCCGCCTTCAGCGCCGCGCCGTCCGCTTCGGCCTTCGCCTTCGCCTCGGCCAAGAGCGCCTCCAGCGCCTCGCGGCGCGCGGCGGCAAGGCGCGCGGCTTCGGCATTCGCGTCCACCTCCTCGCGCGCCTTGGCCAGGGCCAGCTTCATCGCCTCGGCCTCGCTCACCAGTTTCGATCGAGCGGCCTCCAGCTCTGCGACCGAGGCGGTCAGCCTTTCGGCCTCGCCCCGGGCGCGGTCGCGTTCGACCAGCAGTGCCGCGACCTGAGCCTCGAAATCGGTGATGCGCGAACGGGCCAGATCCAGTTCGCCCTGCCGGGCGGTCAGGTCTGCCGTCAGCCTGTCGATCAGCGCCGCCTGCCGGTCGCCCTCGGCCCGGGCCGCGGCGAGACCCGCCTGCAATTCGGCGATGCGGGCTTCGAGGTCGGTCGCCTTGGCCTGCTCCAGCCCCAGCGCGCTGGCCAGTTGCGCAACCTGCGCCGTCAAGGCGTCCAGCTCGCTGTCCTGCGTGGTGATCGTGTCGCGCAGGACCGACTGCATCACGGTGAAGATGGTCAGCACGAACATCAGCACCATCAGCAGCGTCGTCACCGCATCGACGAAGCCCGGCCAGATCAGGCTGCTGTCCCTGCGACGGGTGCGGGTGGCCATCTCACGCCCGCCCGGCGCTGCGGCCCAGCTGACGGATCGCTGCGGTCAGCTGGGCGATGTCGGTGCGCAGGTCTGACAGGGTTTCCTGCCGGCCGGCCGACATCTCTTCCAGGATGCGCAGCAGCTGCACGTCGATCGACCGCAGCCGCATCCGGCTTTCCGGGTCGCTGCCGGTGCCGCCTTCGCCTTCCTGCAAGGCCGCCAGCAGTTTTTCCTGCCCCTCGGCGATACGGCGCAAGAGGGCCGACTGTCCCTTTTCCGCGTCGATCCGTTCGGTCAGCGCCGTCATCGCCGCGATCAGTTCGGCGATCTTCGCCTCGGAGTGGAAGCGGTTCGCCTCGGTCTGGGCCTGCAACGCCTGCAACTCTTCCAGCTGTTGCGCCATGTGATCGACCAGGAGGCCCAGCGCGTTCTGGTCCGCGCCCTCGCCATCGCCGGCATAGCCGAGCCGGGTGATCGAAGAGAGCCACTCCTCCAGCTCGCGGATGAAGCGGTTCTGGCCATGGCCGGCGAACAGCTCCAGCAGCCCCAGCACCAGCGACCCCGCCAGCCCCAGAAGCGACGAGGAAAACGCTGTCCCCATCCCGCCCAGCTGGCTTTCGAGGCCGGTCATCAGCTTGCCGAAGACATCCATGCCGCTTTCGCCTTCCTGCGGGGCCAGCGAGCGGATGGTCTCCACCACCGCGGGAACGGTGGTCGCAAGGCCCCAGAACGTGCCCAGAAGGCCAAGGAAGACCAGAAGGTTGATCAGGTACCGCGTGATGTCGCGCGCCTCGTCGATGCGCTGGACGACCGAATCCTGGATCGAGCGCGACGAGGTGGCCGAGATGGTCATCCGGGCGGACCGCGAGCGCAAGAGCGCGGCCAGGGGCGCCAGAAGCCGCGGCGGGGCGGCGTCCTCGGTGCCGGGCGTGCCGCGGACGAAGTTCTCGATCCAGTAGACCGACTGCGCCAGGATCCACACCTGCCAGAAGCAGGACAGGACGCCGAACAGGAAGACCAGCGCGATGACGCTGTTCAGGACGGCGTTGGTCTGGAGGATGCCGATGATCTGGGTGTGGATCAGCCAGGCCCCCGACCCGACCAGGGCGCAGACCAGAAGCATGGCCGTGATCGCGCGGATCGGTTGCGAGAAGGTCGTCTCGACCTCTGCCCCCC
>JBKBVC010000130.1:5435-5890 GCA_046289805.1 Tabrizicola sp. | reverse complement strand
GGGTGGGGTTCCACCCCACCGCCCGGTCAGGCCGCTTGCGCGAGCGCCGCGATCTCGGCCTCGAAGGCATGGGCGATCCAGGGCATCAGCGCCCGGACATCCGCCGTCTCGACCGTCGAGCCGCACCAGATTCGCAGGCCCGGAGGCGCATCGCGGTAGGCGCCGAGGTCGAAGCCCGCGCCGGCCTTCTCGATCCGTTTGGCGACGGCCTTGGCGAAGGCCTCGCCGTCGGTGATGCGCGGATCGGTGAACTTGAGGCAGACCGAGGTGGTGGAGGCGGTCGCCGGGTCTTCGGCCAGGTTGGCAATCCAGGGGTTCGCGGCGCAGAAGTCCCAGACGACCCTGGCGTTGGCATTGGCCCGGGCGATCAGCGCCGGCAGGCCCCCGATCGACTTCGCCCATTTCAGCGCGACCAGGTAATCCTCTGTCGCCAGCATGGACGGCGTGTTGATCGT
>JBKBVC010000130.1:0-5425 GCA_046289805.1 Tabrizicola sp. | reverse complement strand
GATCAGCTTGCCCTTGGCGGTCAGGCGGAAGATCTTGGGCAGCGGCCAGGCGGGGGTATAGGTCTCCAGCCGCTCCACCGCGCGGGGCGAGAGGATCAGCATCCCATGCGCGCCCTCGCCGCCGAGGACCTTCTGCCAGGAGAAGGTGGTCACGTCGAGCTTGTCCCAGGGCAGGTCCATGGCGAAGGCGGCGCTGGTCGCGTCGCAGATGGTCAGGCCCTGACGGTTCGCGGGGATCGCGTTGCCGTTCGGCAGGCGCACTCCGCTGGTGGTACCGTTCCAGGTGAAGACCACGTCCTTGTCGAAATCGACCTGCGCGAAATCGACGATCTGCCCATAGGGCGCCTTGCGGACCGTGGCGTCGAGTTTCAGCTGCTTGACCGCATCCGTCACCCAGCCTTCGCCGAACGACTCCCAGGCCAGCATCTCGACCGGGCGGGCGCCGAGGAGCGACCACATCGCCATTTCCACGGCGCCGGTGTCCGAGGCGGGCACGATGCCGATCCGGTAATCGGCGGGGACGCCGAGGATCTCGCGCGTCAGGTCGATCGCCTCTTTCAGCTTGGCCTTGCCGACGGCGGCGCGGTGCGACCGCCCGAGGGGCGCCTCAGCCAGCATGTCGAGGGAATATCCGGGGATCTTGGCACAGGGGCCGGAGGAGAAGCGCGGATTGGCCGGGCGCTTGGCCGGCGGGGTCAGGTCAGTCATGGTAGCCTTCCAGCTAAAAGCCCTTCGTTGGGGAAGGGTGTCCCGCCGCCGTGGGTAATGGCCCGTCGGCTCTGGCGCAAGCGGAAAAATCGCGTTAGTCCGACGCTTGGTCGCGAAAAAGCGACACCTCTGTTCACTATCGGAAACCTGCGCCCCATGTTTGTCGTCACCCTTCTGACCAACCCCGAGACCCCGGTGCTGGAGCGGGCGACGGTCGAATCCCTGCGCAATGCCTGGGGCGGGGGGGGGGTGCGCTGGCTCGATCCCGGTGTTGCGGCCGAGTTCGACCTGGACCGGGTGCCCGAAAATCGCTGGCAGGTCTGGGCGGACCTTCAGGCGCTGCGGGTGGACCTGGTGGTGCAGCAGGCAGAGGGGCGGAAGAAGCGCCTGCTGATCGCCGACATGGATTCGACGATGATCCGGCAGGAATGCATCGACGAGCTGGCCGACGAGGCCGGCGTCGGCGGGCATGTTGCCGCGATCACGGCCCGGGCGATGAACGGCGAACTGGATTTCGAAGGCGCGCTGCGCGAGCGGGTGGGGCTGTTGCGCGGTCTGCCCGAAAGCGTCATCGGGCAGGTGCTGCGCGACCGGATCACGCTGATGCCGGGGGGCAGGGTGCTTGTGGCCACGATGAAGGCGAACGGCGCCCACGCCGCGCTGGTCTCGGGCGGCTTCACCGCCTTCACTTCGGCCGTGGCGGCAATGCTGGGCTTCGACGAGAACCGGGCGAACACGCTGCATGTCGAAGGCGGCCGCCTGTCGGGGACGGTGGCCGAACCGATCCTCGGCAAGGAAGCCAAGCTTCAGGCCCTGACTGAAATCACCGCACGGCTGGGGATCAGCCCGGCCGAGGCGCTTGCGGTAGGCGACGGTGCGAACGATCTGCCGATGCTGCTGGCCGCCGGGACAGGTGTTGCGCTGCACGCCAAGCCGCGGGTGCAGGCCGAGTGCGAGATCCGGGTCAACCATGGCGACCTGACGGCGCTGCTTTACCTGCAAGGCTATTGCCGCGAGGAGTTTGCAAGGGTGTGAGCGCTGCGCCCGGACCCAGCGGCCGGGGGTTTCACCCCCGGACCCCCGAGAGTATTTGGCAAGGGGCAAGCAGCATTTACCCCTTTCCAAATACTCCGGCCGGAGGCAGCAACCTTGCCCAGCGTGTCAGGCCCTTGTCGGGCCGCAGGCTGACTCTTGCCCCCGGATCGGGAACAGGCGAGAAGCGGGGGCCATGTTCGAGGTCGCCACGCATCTTGCCCTGCTGCTGATCCTGGCCGCCTTCTGCGCCGGGTTCATCGACAGCATCGCGGGCGGGGGCGGGCTGATCTCTGTGCCGGCGTTGCTTCTGGCCGGGGCTTCTCCGGTCGAGGCGCTGGCGACGAACAAGTTGCAGGGCACCTTCGGGGCAGCGACGGCGACTGTGGCCTATGCCCGGGCAGGACATGTCAGGCCGCAAGGCCAGCTCTGGATGGCGGCGGTCAGCGCAGTGGCCGGAGCGGGGGGCGCGCTTGTCGCGCACATGATCCCGGCCGAGGTGTTGCGGGTGGTCATGCCGGTCGTGCTGATCGGGGTTGCGGCCTTCTTCGCGCTGAAGCCGGGGCTGTCGGATGACGCGCGGGCAGAGCGGATGAGGCCCGCGGTGTTTGCCGTCACGGCAGTGCCGCTGATTGCCGCCTATGACGGGCTCTTCGGTCCGGGCACCGGGTCGTTCTTCATGCTGGGCTTCGTTCTGCTTGCGGGCTACGGGGTGTTGAAGGCCACGGCTCATACCAAGATGCTGAATTTCGCCTCGAACATCGGCTCGCTTCTGGTGTTCATCCCCGGGGGTTCGATGTGCTGGGCAGTGGGGCGGGCGATGGCGGCGGCGCAGGTTGCGGGGGCCTCGCTGGGGGCGCGGCTGGCGATGCGGGTGGGCGCGCAGCTGATCCGGCCGCTTCTGGTCGTCACCTCGACCGGGATGGCATTGCGGCTCTTGTGGCAGGCTTTCGGCTAGCCGTGTTTTCCGGCAAGGGCATCCAGCCTTCCGAGGGGTGACATGCCCTGAATGTGCACTGGGAACCTGATCTGCCGGACCCGTCAAGCCAGCGCCGCAGACCGACTCGTTGCCGGTCGCACCGCGTTCGGCGCGGAAGACCTGGCCGCGGAACCAGCGCAGGCCGCGGAGCAGGACGGTGCTTGTGGTGCCGCGTCACCGTCGGCGAAAGGGGCGGCGGGAACCGCGCCGGTCTCTCTGGAGACTGATTTTCGCCAGGTGCGCGGCAACGGGATCAGGGTCCGGCGTTGCGTGGCTGTCGGCCGCAGAGCGTGCAGCTGGGATGTTCGCCACAGGCTCTGGCCGGCATCGGTTGCCGAACCCGCCAGCCGGTTCGAGGGATGCATGGTCCACCGCGGCTCTGTTGCACAAATCCTGTGAGAGATTCATCTTGTGAATCCAGGGTGATAGCTGGATGGCATGAGCAGACCTCACAGAGCGACCTATAAGACCCTGAACTGGCCCGAGCATAACAAGGCGCTGAAGCGCCGCGGGTCGCTGACGATCCGGTTTGACCCCGGCATGGCATGGGCAGCGCTGCCGACGGGTAAGCGAGGGCGACAGCCCGTCTGCACCGACGCCGCCGTTCAGGCCTGCCTGACGATGAAGGTCCTGTTCGGGATGGCGTTGCGGCAAACGACCGGGTTCGTGGAGAGCCTGCTGCGCCTCGTCGGTCTGGACTGGGATGTGCCAGATTTCAGCGCGCTCAGACGCCGCCAGAAGACTCTCGCCGTGAGCATTCCGCATCGCGGCTCGGACGGCCCGCTGCACCTGCTGATCGACAGCACGTAGATCAAGGTCGAGGAGGAAGAAGAATGGAATGCGCGCAAGCATGGCGGGGCAAAACGCCGCGTGTGGCGCAAGGTCCATCTCGGGATCGACGCGCAAACGTTGGAGATCAGGGCGGTCGAGGTCACCAGCAGCGACACAGGCGACGCGCCCATGTTGCAAGAGTTGCTCAGCCAGATCCCTCCCGATCAGAAGAACGCCAGCGTCACCGCCGACGGGGCATACGACACCCGAAAATGCCACGACGCCATCGCCGAACGGGGTGCTGCTGCCGTCATTCCGCCCCGCAGGACCGCCAAGTCCTGGAAGGCCGATAGCGCCGGGGCAGCCGCGCGCAACGAGGCCCTGAGGGCATCAAAGCATCTGGGCCACGCACTCTGGCAACGATGGAGTGGATATCACCGCCGAAGTTGCGCAGAGACGAGAATGCACAGCGTCAAGTTGCTGGGTCAGCGCCTCATGGCGCGGGACTTCGACCGCCTGGTCGCGGAGTTCCAGATCCGTGTTGCCGTGCTGAACGGCTACATCACGCTCGGCATCCCCGTGACGAAAGTCGCAGGATAGATCTGTCCGGGATAAGGGGCAGTCCGGCAATCAGCCGATCTGTGCAACAGAGTCCCTGCCGCCCGTCCTGGTGATCTCCGGCATCGCGCTGGCCTTCCTGGCCTGGGCCCTGGCGCACAAGGAGCTGCGGCAGAGCCCGCGCCAGATCGCCTGGGGCGTGGCCGCCGGACTGGCCGTGGCCTGGTGCTTCCTGGGCACGACCTGGCTTGCTGCCGAAAGCCTCGGCGAGGTCGCGGTCGAGGGCCCCTCCTTCACCGCACCGGTCGGGCGGACGCTGATCTTCCTGATGACCTCGACCGCCGGCGGCATCACCTTCTCGGTGGGCTCTGTGGTGGGGGTGATGGTCGGCTCGCTGATCGGCTCGACCATCCGCGGCCTGTTCCGCTGGGAAGCCTGCGAGGACCCGCGGGAACTGGGCCGCCAGGTCGGCGGCGCGGCGTTGATGGGCATCGGCGGCGTGGTGGCGATGGGCTGCTCGGTCGGACAGGGCGTCACCGGATTTGCCACCCTGGCCTGGTCGGGGCCGGTGACGATTGCCGCGATTGCCGCCGGCGCCCTGATCGGTCTCCGCCGCCTGATCGCCGGCTTCCAGCCCGAGTAGGCGCCATTCCGCCTGTGGCCGCCCTTCGCGATGCAGCGCAACGGGCCGGGCAGAGGGCCGGCCCCGAGGTCTCGGGCGGCCATTCATCCTGCGGGGGCCTCGGCTGAAGCTTGTCGCGCGCGGCCTGCCCCCGGTTCGGGTGCGCAACCTCACGCGACCTTACGGCTGGAGGCCCCAGTCCGCGCCCTGCATCTCGCGCAGGCGGCTGGCGGTGCGTTCGAATTCGAACGAGCCCTCACCTTCGAGATAAAGCCGTTCCGGCACGTCGGCGGCCGAGGCGATCAGGCGCACCTTCGCCTCATAGAGCGCGTCGATCAGCGTCACGAAGCGTTTCGCCTCGTTGTAGTTGGCCGAGGACAGTTGCGGGATGTCTTCCAGGATAAGCACGCGGACCGCGCGGGCGATGGCCAGATAGTCGGCGGGACCGAGCGGCTTCGAGCACAGGTCCCAGAAGCTGGCACGCCCGATCCCGCTGGCAAAGCGCGGCAGGACGATCTGGCGGCCGTTGACCTCCAGCGCCAGGGGGGCTTCGGGGGCGCCGCCGGTCAGGTCGGTCCAGATCGAGGCGATCTCGGCCTTGGCGGTGTGTGCCGGGTGGAAATAGACCTGCGCACCTTCCAGTCGATGCTGGCGATAGTCGGTCGGGCTTTCCAGTTCCACCACTTCCAGCCGTTCCTCCAGCATGGCGATGAAGGGCAGGAACAGCGCCCGGTTGAGCCCGTCCTTGTAGAGGT
>JBKBVC010000129.1:0-5890 GCA_046289805.1 Tabrizicola sp. | reverse complement strand
TTCCACAGGGAGTATGATCTGCTCCTGACGCCGACCATGCCGCATGTCGCCCCGCCCGTGGAGACGATCTACCATTGCCAGGCCTATGATCGCTGGCGCGACAGCGTGCCCTTCACCCTGCCTTTCAACCTGACGGGCCAGCCGGCGTCGACGGCGCCCTGTGGCCTGTCCGCGTCGGGCCTGCCGGTCGGCCTGCAGGTGGTGGGGCCCAAATATGCCGAGCCGCTCATCCTCGAGGCAGGACTGGCCATCGAGGCAGCCCTGGGCTTCCCGCAACCCCATCCCGTGCTGCTGAAGGCACTCGGCTGAGGTCAGCCGAGGCGCGCAACCGCAGCGAAGCCAGCGTCCGCTGCTTCGAGGGCCCTGTCGATGTCGGCCTCGGTGTGGGCGCAGGAGAGGAACATGTTGTGCCGGGGGTGGAAGTAGGCCCCGGCGCGCAGCGCCGCCGAGCAGAAGGCTGCGCCTTTTGCGAAACCGGGATCCTCGCCGAACAGGACCAGCGGCATCTGTGGCGGCCCGCTCTGGGTGATCGGGACGCCGTGCCGTGCGGCGAGCCGGTCCAGGCCGTCGCGCAGACGCTGTCCCATGCGGGCCATCAGGGTGGGGCCGTCGAGGCGCGCCAGTTCGGTGAGCGTGGCATGGGCCGCCGCCATCGGCACGGCCCCGCACCAGAACGACCCCGTCGTGAAGATTTTCGTTGCCGCCTCCCGCCAGCGCTCTCCCCCGGTGATGGCGCCGAGCGGATAGCCGTTGGCGATGGCCTTGCTGAAGGCGGAGAGGTCGGGCCGCACGCCGACTGTCTCCCACGATCCTCCCAGCGCCAGCCGAAACCCTGCGCGGACGTCGTCGAGGATCAGCGCGGCATCCGCGGCATCGCACAGTTCCCGCATCCGGCGGGCAAAGGCCGGGTCAGGGAGTTCGAGCGCCCGGCCCATGTCGTGACGGAACGCGGTGACGATGATCGCGGCAAGGTCGCCGCCAGCCTGGTCGACGGCCCCCTCGATGCTCGCGATGTCGTTGTAGTCGTAGTGGAGGACATGGGCGCGATCCTCGGCGGTGACGCCCGCCAGCGAGGGCGAGCACCAGGGCACCGCGCCGTGGTAGCTGCCGCGGGCGACCAGGAGCTTGCGCCGCCCGGTGCCCGCCCGCGCGATGGTGACAGCCGCCGTCGTCGCATCGCCGCCGTTCTTCTCGAACATGCACCAGGCAGCGTGCGGGATCATCGCGACCATCAGCTCGGCGAGGTCCACGAGCACCGGCGCGGGACCGTTCAGCGTGTCGCCAAGGGCGGCCTGGCGCCGCGCCGCGGCCTCGACGCCGGCATGGTGGTGGCCCAGCACGATCGGGCCCCATGAGCACATGAAGTCCACGAACTCGCGACCGTCGACGTCGACGAGGCGGCATCCGTCGCCCCTCTCGAAGAACTGCGGATAGCCGTCGGGCAGGTTGGCCGCGTTGAGGTGGCCCCAGAGACCGCCGGGGATTACGCTCCTGGCGCGGCGGCGCAGTTCTACATCGCGCGAATTGTCAGGCAGGCGCGGTGTCGATGCGGACATGGCAAATCCTTCCGGGACGCGAGCCAACGCCGGGAGCCTAGACGAGATGGCGCGGCGAAACCACGGACGCGGCCGGGCGTGAGGGTTGCGGCGACGCGCAGGTCAGTGCCCTGCAACGCAGTCCCCCTTCGGCCGAGATTGCGGATGACCACCCCCTGCCCCAGCATTACGGACACGGTGCCTCGAAGGACCTTGTCGCCATGTCGAACGAAGACTTGAAGGCCGAAGCGGCAGGCTGGCTCTCCGCGCTTGAACGCAGCCTCTCCGGGCCGGAACCACAAAGCGCGGCCGCGCTTTTCAACGAGGACTGCTACTGGCGCGACTTCGTCGCTTTCACCTGGACGATCGTGACGCTGGAGGGCCGCGACGAGATCGCGGCCATGGTGGCGGCACGGGCAGCCGCTGTTGATGTCCGCAGCCTGAGCCTCGACGGCGAACCGAAGAGGATCGAGGGCGGTCTGGAGTTCTGGTTCACTCTCTCCACGGCCATCGGCCGCGGCCGCGGCCATGCGCGCCTGCGGGCGGGACGGTGCTGGACCCTGCTCACGACCCTGCGTGAACTGATCGGCCATGAGGAGAAACGCGGCGAGACCCGCCCCCGCGGAACGGTCCACGGTGCTGTCCGCAACCGCCGGACATGGGCGGATGAGCGGGCGGACGACGCCCGCCTCGGCATCGACCGGCAACCCTATGTGCTCATCGTCGGCGGCGGTCAGGGAGGACTCGGCCTCGCGGCGCGGCTGAAGCAGATCGGCGTGCCGACTCTCGTCGTCGATCGGCACGCCAGACCAGGGGATTCGTGGCGCAGCCGATACCGGTCCCTGTGCCTGCACGATCCGGTCTGGTTCGACCACATGCCCCACCTGCCCTTCCCCGACCACTGGCCCGTCTTCACGCCAAAGGACAAGATGGGCGACTGGCTGGAAGCCTACAGCACCATCATGGAACTGGACATGTGGAACAACACGACCTGCCGCCGGGCGCACTACGAAGCCGGCGAAGGCCGATGGACCGTCGAGGTCGACCGGAACGGTGCCACGTTAACCGTTCACCCCCACCATTTAGTCCTCGCGACGGGCATGTCGGGAAAGCCGAACCTACCTCGCGTGCCGGGCCAGGACCTTTTCCGCGGGGTGCAGCACCACTCCAGTGCCCACCCCGGCGGGGACGCCTTCGCCGGCAAGCAATGCGTCGTTATCGGTGCGAACAACTCGGCCCACGACATCGCGGCTGACCTGTGGGAACATGGGGCCGAGGTCACCATGGTCCAGCGATCGCCGACGCTGGTGGTCCGGTCCGAGACAGTGCAGCGGCTCGGTTGGTCGCTCTATTCGGAGGCGGCCGTCAAAGCCGGGATCAGCGTGGACGATGCCGATCTCGTCGTCGCCTCGACGCCCTTTGCGGTGCTTCCGCAGATGCTGAGACCTGTGGTCCAGCGCATGAAGGAGGAAGATGCGGACTTCTATGAAAGCCTGCGCGCGGTGGGCTTCATGCTGACCTTCGGAGAGGACGAGACAGGGCTGGGGTTGATGTATCCTCGCCGGGGCTCAGGCTACTACATCGACGTCGGCGCATCGGAACTGATCGCGCAGCGCGAGATCGCCCTGCGCAGCGGCGTCGGCTTGGCGGCACTCACGCCTGACGCGGTAGTGCTGGATGACGGATCCACGGTGCCTGCTGATCTCGTCGTCTATGCAACCGGATACGGGTCCATGACCGGCTGGGCTGCGGAACTGATCTCCCAGCGGGTTGCCGACCGCGTCGGACCCTGCTGGGGAATGGGTTCGGGCACTGCTCGAGACCCCGGTCCCTGGGTCGGCGAACTCCGCAACATGTGGAAACCAACGGCCCAGGAAGGGCTCTGGTTTCATGGCGGCAATCTGGCCCAGTCCCGCCACTACTCCCGATATCTGGCGATCCAACTGAAGGCCCGATTCGAAAAAGTCGCAGTGAGCGTCTTCGACCGATCAACTGCAACAGCCTAACGGCCAAGCCCTCAAGGCGAGGCGCTATGCGAGATTTCTTCTGATCCCGGAGCGCTCCAGATGCGCCATCTGGCGGGCGGCCTCGCAGCGACCGTCGGGAGAGGGCTCGGCCGCGATGAGGCTCGCCGCTTCTATACAATTGGACGGCACGGTTCCTTGGTCGCCCCAGGCCGGGACCCAACCAAAGCTCTACGGGTCGGGTGGCGGCTCGCGAGGAGCCGGCCCTGGACCAGGAACAGCGCGAGCAAGGCACATCGGGCGAAAACACGCCCCAACCTCACGGACGAACCCATAACGGCAGTCGATAGCTCGATTTGAGGATGGAAACCGGAACGTTTAATGTTACCTTAGGTAAGGCCGACGACCTTCGTCGGCGACCAAACGAAAACGCGTGTGTGGAAGCGGCAGACAGTTCAATGCGCGCCTTCATCTTTTGGCTGGCAGCGATGTTGCTGGCGGGTCCGGCAGTGGCGCAGGGTTCCGGCAAGCTAACGCCACTGCCCACCGGCCCCCCCCTGCTCGACTGGGTCCGCAGTACCCTGACTGAGGCACTCGATGGCGTGACCCAAATCGTACCAGGGCGGTCCTCAAACCACTTAAGTGCCCGGACCTCGAGCCCCGCTTTACCTGCATTCACGATTACAGTCCTGGAGCAGGTGCCCGCGGTGGACCTAGATTCACTGCCGAACAGCTTCGTCAGCACCTTCCGCGCGGCTTGTGGTCCTCTGCGCCCACGCGGCGAGTTGGACGAGAACCTGCTCAACTTCATTGTCTATACGCTCGAATGTCCTACCATTGGCGCATCCGGCCTGCACCTTTGGGTCTTGTCGTACAGGGATACTGATCGGACCCAATTGATAGCGCTAAGTAGCAATGCAGCTAGCGCTGCAGCGATCAACACCCGTGGCGATAAGCTCGCCGCAGCGCTAGGCCTGCGCCTGTATCCAACCCCCCGCAGCCTCGCCGAAGCCATGGCTGTGGGCCACGCTCTCGGCCTCTCGGAGTATAACCAAACCCAATTCTCCTCGTCTGAGGCGGGGCGCGGCCGCCTACGGGTCGCCCAATTGATTGAAGCTGCTCCGGGAACATCAGGCAACGTGGATGTGCACGTGCGATCCTGTTCATCCATTCAGATTCGAGAAATTGAGGACGGGCCGCCGACGCGTGTTTCGGCAGAGCTTGTTATCGACCTGCAGCGGTTTGCCGAACTGGTGACGCGCGAAGGACCCAACCTCAACGTGCGCCCAGGAACAGCTTGGCAAGTAACCCGCTTTCCGTCGGATGGTCGACCCTTAAGCTACCCGATGCCCAACGTAACTGGCCTCCTGGCACCCGACGCAAATTGGCATGCCATGCTGGATAGCTATCTCCTTGCTTGGGAGCGATTCTGCGCCCCGAGCGCCCTGGCAATCGCCACACCCCCGGCAGGCTCTGCCGCGCAGCCCGCTCCGAGCGCTCCCGCTTTCCCCCCGCAGGCCGCTCAGACCGGACCGGGCCAGTCAGGTGCTGCTCCCGGGCGGGCCTGCGAACCTGAGGGCGCACTCAGAAGAATTGCGCGCGGCCGTGCTTCCGGTGACATCGACGAGCCGGCAAGAGACGCAGGCGGCCCCTACCTCATGGTCAATGCCGCATGGTGGCGGTCAATTGACCAATCCTCCCGTGAGGGCATAGCCGACATCGTCCACTGAGCGGCAGGGCGCTGGGGCACGCCATTTCTGCTTCGCATTCTCGACCGGACGACCCGCACCGAGATCGGCACCTTCGCCGATGGAGTCTACCGGCCGGGTCCCTAGCGGCGGAGGGGCGGGCTCCCGCGCCGATAGGAGCAGGGAACCAACGTTGGCCTGAAGTATGGCCCTCAGCCTACCACGGTAGCGCGACTGGCTCAGCGCAACACTCGCGCACTGCGCTCGTCGGCGCGAAGTTGGCAAGCATGAAGCCGATCGCCGTGCCCGCCGACGCAAAGACGTCATCGGCCATGGTGAAGGAGAGTTCGCATCGGCGGCCTTCGCTGAACACTTCCGCGACCACCATGCGCAGCCGCGGCCGGTTACCCATGGGCGACGTCATGGTGGCCGCATAGAGATGGGCAGGTCCGGCAGGTAGCACTACGAGTGAACGCTGCTCCAAGCTGAAATCGGCAAAGGCAGCTCGGTCAGCGGCTGCGACCTGCATTGCAGGGCCGCGCGCAGCCAATTGGGCACTCGCCCCCTCGGCTGCGGGGGTGATCTTCAAAGACACCTGAAACAGCGCTCGCGGGTGATCGAGAAACAACTCGGAACCAGCATCCGCCGTCCGCTGAAATTCGCCTGGATAGGAGAGTGAGAAAGGCTTGTCCCGCATCAGGCC
>JBKBVC010000128.1:0-5904 GCA_046289805.1 Tabrizicola sp. | reverse complement strand
GCGAAACGGTCCATGCCGCCCGACAGCGGGATGCCCAGATGGTAGTAACCGGGCCGGCCAAGGTCCTGCACGGTGGTCGACAGGCCCGGATTGATCACCCTAACGGCCATTGAGCGCCTCCATCAGCTTGGCATTGGTCCCGGCCATGTCCTTGTTGAATTCGGAGAGCGAGAAGGTCGCCGGCCGGATCACCGGCTCGAAGCGGTTCGCTTCGACCGCCTCCAGCGCCGCGTCATATGCGTCGCGGTCGATCGGCTTCCATTTCACGATGTCGCCTGGCCGGAACAGGCACATCTCGTCTTGCAAGTAGCTGACCTGCTGGTTCGGGTCGTAGATCGGCATCGGGGTGACGCCGAACATCTGGTAGCCGCCCGCCCCGCGTACCGAGTAGATGCAGGAGAAGCAGCCGCCGTGACCCACGGTCAGCTTGGGCGTATCGGTGCGCGGCCGCAGGTATTTCGGCACCTGCAACTGCCGCTTGCGTTCGACCATCTGGTAAAGGAACGGCAGGCCCGCCACGAAGCCCACCATCGAGACGAACCAAGGCTGGCTGGAATGGGCCTTGACGAAATTCTCGACCGTGCCGAGACCGTTGATCTCGGCGGCGTATTCGAGGTCGGTCTTGGTTGGGTCCTGATGCCGTTCGCGAAAGCGCATCAGCGTCTCGTGCGTCCAGGGGTCCTGGTAGAAGACCGGGATCTCGATGATCCGGGTCTGAAGGCTGGCGTCGGACTGCGCGGCCGCCGCCTCCATCCCCTTCAATTCCTTCAGGAGATCGACAGCCTTGATTGCGTCCGGGTCGAACTTGACCTCGAAGCTGGCGTTCGCCGGGAAGATTTCGGTCACGCCCTTGATGCCGGCGGCGCGGACTGCGTTGGTCATGCTGAGCGAGGTGAAGAATGCCTCGAGCGACATGGATTCGGACACTTCCCCGAAGATGTGTTCGTCGCCCCCGAAGCTGAAACGGATCGTCATGGGTCCTCCCTCATGGTTCGAGTTCCGGCACCAGCCGGGCAGAATGGGTCTCCAGCCAGCCTTCCAGCCAGCCGGTGTGAACGGCATTGGCCTGAACGGCGGGGTCATGGGCCAAGGCGAGGAACAGGGACCGCGTGGTGCGCAGGCCTTCGATCCGGGTTTCCTTCAGCGCGCGCACAAGACGGGTGATCGCGGCCTCTCGCGTCTCGCCGTGCACGACCAGCTTGGCCAGCAGCGAGTCGTAGAAGGGCGGCACGCTGTAGCCGGCGTAGAGCATCGATTCGAACCGCACTCCCGGCCCGCCCGGCACCCGCAGGGCTGAGACCGTGCCGGGATGGGGCGCGAAACTGCGGCTTGGGTCCTCGGCGTTCAGGCGCACCTCGATCGCATGGCCGCGCGCCACGATGTCACGCTGCTTCAGGCGCAGGGGCTCCCCTCCAGCGATGCGCAGGCCCTCAGCCACGAGGTCGATGCCGGTAATCATCTCGGTGACCGGATGCTCCACCTGGATGCGGGTGTTCATCTCGATGAAGTAGAACTGGTCGCTTTCGTCGTCGTAGAGGTATTCGATCGTCCCCGCGCCGGAATAGCCGACCGCCCGGGCCAGCCGCACCGCGCTTTGGCAAAGCTCGTCCCGCACCCGGTCGGACAGCGCGCTGGAGGGGGCCTCTTCCCAGACCTTCTGGCGGCGGCGTTGCAGCGAACATTCGCGTTCCCAGCAATGCACGGCGTCCACGCCGTCGCCCAGGACCTGCACCTCGATGTGCCGGGCTTTGGTGACGACCTTCTCCATGTAAAGCCCGCCGTCGCCGAAGGCGGCCAGCGCCTCGGCGGCGGCCTGGGGGAAGGCGGCTTCGAACTCGGCCAGATCATTGGCGATGCGGATGCCCCGCCCGCCGCCGCCGGCCGCGGCCTTGATCATCACCGGGAATCCGGTGTCCATCAGGATATGCCGCGCCTCTTCGATGTCGGCCACGCGGCCCATGCTGCCCGGCACTACCGGCACGCCTGCCGCATGGGCGGCAGACCGGGCGGCCACCTTGTCGCCCATGGTGCGGATCGCATCGCCTGAAGGGCCGACGAAGACCAGCCCCGCCGCCGCGCAGGCATCGGCGAAATCGGCATTCTCGGCCAGGAAGCCATAGCCGGGGTGGATGCTGTCCGCGCCGGTGTCGGCGGCGGCCTTCAGGATATTCGCCTGATTGAGATAGCTTTTCTTCGCCGCCGGTGGGCCGATGTTCACCGCCTCGTCCGCGATCTGGACATGCAGGCTGTCGGTGTCGGCATCCGAATAGACGGCCACGGTCGCGATCCCGAGGTCCTGCGCTGCGCGGATCACCCGCACGGCAATTTCCCCCCGGTTGGCGACCAGAAGCTTCTTCAGCATCAATCCACCTCGGCCAGAACGGCGCCCGCCATCACGGGTTCCTCGTTGTCGGCGACGAAACGGATGTTCGACCCGGCCACCTCGGAGCGCACCTCGTGGAAGGACTTCATCACCTCGATCAGCCCGATCACGTCGCCCACGGCGACGGCATCGCCATCGGCCTTGAAGGGGGGCTTGTCGGGGGCGGAGGCGCGGTAGAAGGTGCCGGGAAGCGGAGACTGGATCTGGGCCATGGAATGTCCTTTCAGGTGTAGGGCTGGACGGCGGCCCGCACGGCGCGGGCGATGTCGATGGCGTTCGGCGTGTCGGAGTGGATGCAGATCGAATCGCAGCGCACGGGGATGTCGCTGCCATCCGTCGCCGTGCCCTTGCCTTCCGTGATTGCCCGCACGCAGCGCGCAGCCATCAGCGCGGGGTCCTTGGCGTCATGCTCGCGCGTGACGATCAGGCTGCCGTCGGGGCGGTACTCCAGATCGGCGTAGAATTCGGCCACGAACCCATGCCCGCGCGCCGGGTAGATCTTTTCGTGCAGCGTTCCGGTCATGCCCAGAAGCGGCACCTTGAAGATGTCCGCCGCGTCGCAGATGGCGTGGGCGATGTCCTCCTGCCGGGCGGCCATGCCGTAGAGGCTGCCGTGCGGTTTGATGTGGTTCAGCTCCATCCCCTCGGCCTTCAGGAACCCGCACAGCGCGCCGACCTGGTAGATGATGCAGTTGGCCATCTCCTCGCGGCCCATCTTCATCTCGCGCCGGCCAAAGCCTTGCAGGTCGGGCAGGCTGGGGTGCGCGCCCACCTTGACACCGTGCTTCTTGGCCAGCCGCACCGTGGCGCGCATGTGGTCAAAATCGCTGGCGTGAAAGCCGCAGGCCACATTGGCGATGTGGATGAAGGGCATCAGCCCGGCATCATCCCCCATCCGCCAGAGACCAAAGCTTTCCCCCATGTCACAGTTGACCGTGACAGGCATCACACCCCCCAGACCTTGTTCCGAATTGCCGCGATGGTGGTCCGAGTCGGGACGCATAGGCAAATACGAAATTCTGCAAGACGATATCGAAAAAAATGATATACTCGCCTCATGGCGCTGACCCTGAAACAGCTCCGATATTTCATCGCCGCCGCCGAGACCGGCCAGATCAGCCATGCCGCGATGGAGATGAACGTCTCGCAATCCGCGGTCACGGCCAGCATCCAGGGGCTTGAGGCCGACCTTGGGGTCAAGCTTCTGACCCGCAGCGCACAGGGCGTCGCCGTCACGCCGGAAGGCGCGCGGTTCCTGGCCCGCGCGCGCGGGATCATGGCCGCGGTCGAGGATGCGACCCGAAGCCCGCTGGGGGAAGAGTCGCGCGTCACCGGCCGCCTGCGGCTGGGGGTGACCTACACCGTCGCCGGCTACTTCATGGCCCGCCATTACGCCGACTTCCGCCGCAGTTACCCCGGGATCACGCTGGAACTGTCCGAACAGCCAAGGGCGGCCATCGAGAACGCGCTGGTCACCGGCGGGCTTGATCTTGCGGTGCTCTTGACCTCCAACCTCGCCAACCACGGCGACCTTGACGCCGAAACGCTGTTCCGCTCGCGCCGCAGGCTCTGGCTGCCGTCGGACCACGCACTGCTGGCCTCGCCGCAGGTCAGCCTGCATGACGTGGCAAGGCAGCCCTACATCATGCTGACCGTGGACGAGGCCAGCCGCACGGCCGGGCGCTACTGGGATCACTATGGCCTTTCGCCGCAGGTGGTCTTCTCGACCTCCTCGGTCGAGGCCGTCCGGTCGATGGTCGCGGCCGGGATGGGGGTCACGATCCTGTCCGACATGGTCTACCGGCCCTGGTCACTGGAAGGGCAGCGGATCGAACAGCGCGTCACGGTCGAACCCGTGCCGTCGATGGACGTGGGCCTCACCTGGGCGCGCACGCGGCCCCTTTCGGGCCCGGCGCAGGTGTTCCGCGCCTTCCTGTCGCTGACGCTGAGCTCTGGCGGATGATGCCGGCGCGGCGGCGTCAGCAAGGCGCCCGGACCTCGGGAGGGCCTCGCGAATGGCCAGGCATACGGTGGATGGAGGCGACAACGAACCCATCGCGTCCTTCATCGGCAAGAGCAAGGAACGACCCTGTCCGCTTTCCGCCCCTTGTCTCGGTCAGTCTCTGTCGAAGACAAACCGTTGCAGGTAGGCATTCCGGAACTTGCCTTCGGGGTCGAAGGACAGCGCCAGATCCCGAAACTCGGCAAGGCGCGGCAGTCTCGATCGGACAACGGCAGGGCTCATCGTCGTGACCTTTCCCCAATGCGGCAGGGCGCCGAGCTGCCCGAGATCCTCCTCGATCGCGGGCAGGACGGACAGCACGCCCGCCGCATTGCGCCTGAAGGTGAAATGCACCGCCGCATAGGGTCCCCGGCTGCCGGGACTGAGCCAGAGAGAGTCGGCGGCGACGGTGCGCAGCTCGGACACCAGAAGGTAGGGCGCGAGCCGCTCGCCATGCCGGCGCATGACTGCAACGGCCCTCGAGGCATTCTCGCGCGGCAGGAAGTATTCCGCCTGGATCTCCGCCCCGTGACTTGGCGCGAAAGGGAAGACCCGTATAGACGTCCTGGCGCACCAGGTAATCGGGCTCCACGTCCAGCGTCAGGCCGACGACCACGCCCAGGGCACCGAGGCCCACCACGGCACCGGAGAACGTGTCCACGTCGGTATCGCGCGACAGCGTGGCGATGTCGCCCCTGGCGGTCACGAGATCGAGGGAGGCAACCGCGGTCGCCAGATTGCCGATGCCCGAACCCGAGCCGTGGGTGGCCGTCGTGACCGCACCCGCAACCGAGATATGCGAAAGCGACGCAGGATTGCCCAGCGCCCAGCCATCGGCATGCAGCACCGGGGCAAGATCGCCATAGCGGATTCCGCCCTCGACCGTGACGCGCCGCCGGTCGGGATCAAGCGCAAGCACGCGGTTCAGCCCCGCCAGCGACAGCTGGATGCCCTCGGAATCCGCGATGTCGTTGAAGCTGTGACCCGAGCCAAGCACGCGGACTTTGCGCGCCGAGGCGACGATGGACTGGGCGTCCGCGATCGACGTCGCCTGACGGAAATCCGTTGCCTGGAACGTGTAGTTGCCGGCCCAGTTCGTGCGCGCCATGTGACCCCCTGTCGCCGTGCGGTCTGGTCGACATAGCACGTCGGAAATGCGGCGTGCCATGGTGACATTGCAGGCGATGGCGGGCTGATCGACATCACGACCAACCTGTACCGCACCGAAACCGAGATCCGGCAGAAGGCGCTGGATGCCGATCTGAATCCCACCGGGGCAGAACGGTCTTATGACACTGCAACCACCGGGCTGCGGTCACGCAACATATCGCAGTTTGAAACCGGCGCGCTGTCGCATGAGCTGACCCTGACGCTGGAGCTGTTCGAAGACCGGGTGACGACGGATGACCCCGGCAGCGACAGCCTGAGCCCTTCGGGGCGGCGCAGCGTCTGGTCGCTGAATGCCGCCGACCGGCTGCTGCTGGGCGAGACAGAGCTGACGCTTGGCCTTTCTGGCGAT
>JBKBVC010000127.1:0-5905 GCA_046289805.1 Tabrizicola sp. | reverse complement strand
GTCCCGATCCTTTGGGCAGGTTGCGATGACAAGCTGGCAATGCGTTCTGATCGCCTGGGGTGACCGTTACCCGATCGCCGAGATCAACCGTCTGGTCGCCTCGATCCGCGCCCAGTCGCAGGGCCCGGCGCGCTTCGTCCTGCTGTCGGACCGCCCGCGCGAGGGGCTGGACCCCGGCGTGGAGCTGCGCCCGATCCCCGACTGGTTCCTTGCGCCCGAGTTCCGCGGGCCGGGCTGCCAGGCGAAGCTGTGCCTGTTCGAGCCCGGCGTGGTGCCCGACGACCTGCCGGCGATCTATCTCGATCTCGACACGATGGTGCTGGGCGATCTGTCGCGGCTTCTGTCCGTGATGCGGACGCCGCAGACGGTGGCCATCCTGCAAAGCGCGATCCTGCCCTTCGGGGCCTTTGCCCGCTGGCTCTACCGCGTGACCGGGCAGCGGCGCTATGCGCGCGGCAATTCCTCGATCGTCGTCTATCATCCGGCGCACACGGCCTATATCGCGGCGCGGTTCCGCGAGCTTGCCAGTCGGCCGGACGCGCAGGGCTTCAAGCCGCTGCGGGCCGACGAACGCTTCATCTCCTGGGCGGCGCAGCCGGTGATGCGTGCCGTGCCCGGCACCTTGGCCGTCAAGTTCCCGACGGAATACATGCTGCCCTGGCGCTGGCTGGTGCATCTGCGCGCCAGCCTGCCCTGGATCCGACGCCGCCGCGCGGGGCTGATCGCGGTGACCTTTCCGGGGGTCCGCTTGAAGGGCGAGGATCTGGCGGCACTGCCCGAGGGCGCCATGGTCGTCGATCGCAAGGGGCGGCGGCTGTTCTGGACCGACCGCGCGCTCGGCGGGCTGCGGCAGCGGATCATCGAGCACTACGGGCGGTCTGCGCTCTGACCACCCCTTGACCGACCTGCCGCAACGCGCCAAACCCCGCCCATGGTTCCCTTGGACAAACTCGCCCAGATCGTCGAGCGTTTCGAGTTCCTCGAGGCGCAGCTGAACGCGGGCGCCGCGCCGGCCGAGATCGCGCGGATCAGCCGCGAATACACCGACCTGAAGCCCGTCGTCGCCGACATCCGCGCCTATCGCCAGGCGCTGGACGATCTGGCCGAAGCCGAGGCGATGCTCTCGGACCCCGAGATGAAGGCGCTGGCCGAGGAGGAACTTCCCCGGCTCAAGGCGCGCATCCCCGAGATGGAACAGGCGCTGCGGCTGGCGCTTCTGCCAAAGGACGCGGCCGACGCCCGACCGGCGATCATCGAGATCCGCCCCGGCACCGGCGGCGAGGAGGCTGCGCTCTTCGCGGCGGACCTTGCGCGGATGTATCAGCGCTATGCCGAGCGCATGGGCTGGCGCTGGGAGGTGCTGGAGGAACAGGCGAGCGACCTCGGCGGCCTGAAGGAACTGGTGGCGCTGGTCTCGGGCGAGGGGGTCTTTGCCCGGCTGAAATACGAAAGCGGCGTCCACCGGGTGCAGCGCGTGCCGGAAACCGAGGCCGGCGGGCGCATCCACACCTCGGCCGCGACCGTCGCGGTCCTGCCCGAGGCGGAAGAGGTCGATATCGACATTCCCGCCTCCGACATCCGGATCGACACGATGCGCTCCTCCGGCGCGGGGGGGCAGCATGTGAACACCACCGACTCGGCCGTGCGGATCACCCATATCCCGACCGGGATCGTCGTCACCTCGTCGGAAAAGTCCCAGCACCGCAACCGCGAGATCGCGATGCAGGTGTTGCGCTCGCGACTTTACGAGGCAGAGCGCGAAAGGCTGCATGCCGAACGCTCGGCCGACCGTAAGGCCCAGGTGGGCTCGGGCGACCGCAGCGAACGGATCCGCACCTACAACTTCCCGCAAGGCCGGATGACCGACCACCGGATCAACCTGACGCTCTACGCCCTGCCGCAGATCATGGCGGGCGACCTGACCGAGGTGATCGACGCGCTGGTGGCCCATGACCAGGCCGCCCGGCTGGCGGAGATGGAGGCGTGACAGGGGCCGAGGCGCTGCGGCTGGCGGTGCCGCGGCTGGCGGCGGCGGGGATCGACGGGGCGGCCCGCGACGCTCGGGCGCTTCTGGCGCATGCGATGGGGATCGCGCCGGACCGGCTGACGCTGCACCTGCCCGACGAGATGACCGCGTCGCAGGCGCGGGCATACGAGGAGGCGCTGGCCGCGCGGCTCTTGCGGCAGCCGGTGGCGCAGATCACCGGGACGCGGCTGTTCTGGGGCCTGCCGTTCCGCGTCACCCGCGACACGCTGGACCCGCGCCCGGAGACCGAGATCCTGGTGGCCGAGGCCCTTTCACGGCCCTTCGTCAAGCTGCTGGATCTAGGCACCGGCACCGGCTGCATCCTGCTGTCCTGTCTGAAGGGGATGCCGGCGGCGCGGGGAACCGGCGTGGATATTTCCGAGGCAGCACTTGAGGTTGCGCGGGAAAATTCACGCAAGCTCGGGCTGGGCGGGCGTGCCCGCTTCCTGCGCTCGGACTGGTTTGCCGGCGTTTCCGGCGCTTTCGACCTGATCGTGTCGAACCCGCCCTACATCGCCTCTGACGAGATGCCGGGGCTTGCCCCCGAGGTCCGCGACTGGGAGCCCCACCAGGCGCTGACCCCCGGTGGCGACGGGCTGGACGCCTATCGCGCCATCGCGAGGGGCGCAGGGGCGCGGATGGTGCCGGGGGGGCGGCTTCTGGTCGAGATCGGACCGACCCAGGGGCCGGCGGTGGCCGCGCTCTTCGCGGCGGCGGGGCTGGTGGAGATCCGTATCCTGCCCGATCTGGACGGCCGGGACCGCGTGGTCGCGGCGGCGAAACCCGGCGCGGCGGACCGTTGCGGTTGCGCCTGATCCCGCCCGAAAACCGGTTGTCCGCGCAATTTGCGCTTGTCAGCCGCCGGGACGTGTGATTACTGAGCGTCAGCCACGGGCGGTTTTGAAGCCGCCCCTGGCGCAATGCCAGCCTTGCCGACTTCAATCAGGCTGCCCGTGCCGGGCGGCGGTCGCAGGCCAAAGCCATCAAAAGGACAAGATGCGCTCTTCCAAGAAACGCTCGCGTTCCAACCAGAACCGCCCGCGCAGCCTCGGCAACATCATCAACCGCGTTTTCGACAGCTCGGGTCCCGAGGGCAAGGTGCGTGGAACGCCGCAGCAGATCATCGAGAAATACCAGATGCTGGCCCGCGACGCGCAGCTGTCGAACGACCGCGTGTCGGCCGAGAACTTCCTCCAGCACGCCGAGCATTACACCCGGATGCTGGCCGAGGCGATGAAGGAAATGGCCGCGGAACAGGAGGCACGCCAGCAGCAGTATCAGCAGAATGGCGGCCAGCAGAACGGCAATGGCGGCGGTCAGCAGAACCAGCCGCGCGGCGACCGACCCGAGCGCCAGGATCGCGGCGAGCGCAGCGATCGGCCTGACCGGGGCGAGCGGCGCGACTTCAACCGCGACTACCGCGCTGAGCGCGACTTCGGGTCAGAGGAGCAGCCGGTGCTTGCCGACGTGATCGACCTGGGCACGGCCGACGAGACGGGGTTGATCGAGACCCCGGAATCCGCCGCGCAGGGGAGCGAGGCTCCGGAGCCCGCCGTGGTCGAGGCCCGGGCCCCGGCGGATCGTCCCGCTCGGCGTCCGCGCGGACCGCGCAAGCCTCGGGGCGAAAGCAAACCCGACGGCGAGCCGCCGCAGGAAGCCGCGGAATAGACAAGACCCGAAGGCCGCCCGCGGGGCGGCCTTTGCCTTTCCCGCTCAGGGCAGGGTCAGCGCCAGTTCGGTCCGCTCTCCCGCCTTGACGGTCAGGGGGAACTCGGCCCGCTTGTCGTCCTTGCGGATCGTCACCAGATAGTCCCCGGCCGGCAGCGTGGTCTGGAAGGCCGGGCCGTAGCCATAGGTCAGCGAGGCCCGGTTGCCGTTGATGTCGGCCTTGGCTGCGAGAACCTCGATGAATTCGTCGCCCGGCGAGGTGAAGGCCGCGACACCCGCGTTCAGCGGCACGGTGATGTCGGTCCGTTCGCCCACCTTGACCGAGAACGGCACCTCGGCCTCGGCCGCGCCCAGCCGCACCACGGCGACGTAGTCGCCGGCCGGGAGGTCGAAGGTAAGACCCGCCCCATAGCCGTAGCCCATGGACTTGTGGCTGCCGTCGATCGCCGTCTTCGCCTGGAAGATCTCGACGAAATGGTCACCGCCTTCTACCTTCATCCCCTCGGTATAGCGCGCCTCGACGGCGGCGAGACCGACGCCGATCACCAGGTCGAGATCGGTGGTCTTGCCCGCCTCGATCACCACCGACTGGCTGAGCTCGGCCGGGCCGAGCCGGGCGTTCAGCCCGTATTCCCCGGCCGGAAAGACGCGGAAGGCGCGCTGGTAGCCGTAGTCGGACACATCCTCCGGCCCCCGGATTTCCCAGTAGGCGTCCGGGTCGGGGTCGGCGCCCGGCGCGGGGCGCAGGGTCAGGTTCAGGATACCCGCGTCCAGCACCGCGACGGGTTGCGACAGGTCGCTGGCCGGGCCGATTTCCACCTCCTGCGACACGACCACCTCGTGCAGCGTGGTGCGCATCCGGTACCTGCCCGGCGGCAGGGCGCCCTTCGAGCGTCCGTAGATCGTCGTGGCGGTCTCGGTCGCCACCGTCCCGTCGGGCGCAATGGCGAAGAAGTCGAAATAGGCCTCGCTGGCGAGCTCATCGCCGGGTTCGGGGCCGCCTTCGGCGAGATAGAGCAGCGGATCGACGTTCTCGGCCAGGGCCACAGGCGGCGGGGGCGGCTCGGGCACGGGTTGCGGTTCGGGCTCGGCGACGGCGACGGTGGTCTTCAGCGCCTCGACCAGGCTGCCGGCATCCTTGGCCTCGATGTAGCGGCCGCCGGTGTTTTCCGCCAGGCAGGCGACGGTCGCGCCTTCCTCGGCGGTCAGGCCGAAGCCCACGACATGGGCGGTGAAATCGACGCCCGAGGCCTCGAGTTCCGCCCCGAGTGCGCAAGGGTCGGCTTCGCAGGTCTCGATCCCGTCGGTGATGAGGATGACGGTTGCCTTCTCTTCGGTCGAGCGCAGCTCGGCCGCAGCGCGGCGGACGGATTCAGTAAGCGGGGTCTTGCCAAGGAATTTCATGGCCTTGGCGGCGTCTGTGATCGCCTGCGCGGTGCCGGGGCCGGGCGGCACGATCAGCTCGATGTCCTCGCAGGAGCCCTTCTCGCGGTGGCCATAGGCCATCAGGCCCAGTTCCGCGTCGGGCGGCATTTCGGACAGGACCGCCCCCAGCGCCTCGCGCGCGATTTCCAGCTTGGGCCGGCCGTCGATCTGGCCCCACATCGAGCCGGAGCCATCCAGCACGATGATCGAGCGGTCCTCGGCCAGCGTGGGGGCGGCAAGGGTCGGGATGGTGAGGAACGGGGCGGCAAGTGCCAGCAGTCGGCAAAGGCGGGCGAGGGGCATGAATGGGCTCCGGCAGGTGATGAAATTGGCGGAAGCCTAGGTCAGCGGGCCACCGGCGGTCAACCTGGACACGGAAGCAGGAAAAGGGCCTTCGCGGGGAGGCGAAGGCCCGGGCTGGGCATCCATCGGGCGGCGAGGGGACATGAGCCGTCGGTGGAAGCCCCAGTGCCCCTGCCGGCGTAGTGACCCGCACGGCACAGGGGGGCGGAAGGCGCGGTCACATCGCCGGCAGGAGCACCGTGTCGATCACATGGATCACGCCGTTCGACTGCTTGACATCGGCGATGGTGACATTGGCCACGTTGCCCTGGCCGTCCTTGATCATCACCACACCGTCCTTGTACATCGCGGTGAACTCGCAGCCGCCCACGGTCTTGACCGTATGGGCGCCCTTGTCGTCATCGACCATCTTCATGATCGCATCCGACATGGCATCGGCCGCGACCACATGGCAGGTCAGGATCTTGGTCAGCTGGTCCTTGT
>JBKBVC010000126.1:0-5914 GCA_046289805.1 Tabrizicola sp. | reverse complement strand
TTCGTCGATTTCGACGACCCGAAGGAGATCGAGAAGGCCATCGACGCCGACACCCGCGCGCTGTTCTGCGAGACGATCTGCAACCCGGGCGGCGCGATCAGCGACCTGCCCGCCATCGCCCGCGTGGCGAACCAGGCCCATATCCCGCTGATCGTGGACAACACCACCGCCAGCCCCTACCTCTGCCGCCCGATCGAGCACGGCGCGACGCTCGTCGTCCATTCGGCGACCAAGTATCTTACCGGCAACGGCACCGTCACCGGCGGGATCGTGGTCGACTCAGGGAAATTCGACTGGTCGAAGGACGACAAGTTCCCCTCCCTTTCCCAACCCGAACCCGCCTACCACGGCCTCGTCTTCCACCCGACGCTCGGCAACATGGCCTTCACCTTCCATTCCATCGCCATCGGCCTGCGCGATCTCGGGATGACGATGAACCCGCAGGGCGCCCACTATACCCTCATGGGGATCGAGACCCTGGCGCTCCGCATGGAACGCCACGTCCAGAACGCGCAGATCGTGGCCGAATGGCTGGAACAGGATCCGCGGATCGGCAAGGTCACCTATCCGGGCCTCAAATCCTCGCCCTATCACCACCTGGCGCAGAAGATCACGCCCAGGGGCCCCGGTGCGCTGTTCACCTTCAGCGTAAAGGGCGGCTACGAGGCCTGCGTCAAGCTGATCGACAACGTCAAGCTCTTCAGCCACGTCGCCAACCTGGGCGACACGCGCAGCCTCATCATCCATTCGGCCTCGACCACCCACCGCCAGCTGTCGGAAGAGGCACAGATCAAGGCGGGCGCAGCGCCAGACGTGGTGCGGGTGTCCATCGGGATCGAGGACGTGCGCGACATCATCGCCGACCTCGACCAGGCGCTGGCCAAGGCCACGGCCTGAAACGCCACGCCCCGCTGCCTCAGCCCCCCGTTGCGGGGTCGAGCGGCGGGGCGGTGAACATGCCCTTCGGCAGGGGGGCGAGCCAGGCGATCCTTGCCCGCGCCCGGACGGCCTGGTCGGGCGCCCAGTCGAGCGCGATTTGCACCACGCGGCAAAGCTGGGCATCGGCCTTCATGGCGCAGGCTTCGGTCGCGGCGGTGATGGCGGCGGCGAGCGCGGCCTCGGCGCTTTCGCTGCCCGCGGCCCCGGGTTCCACGATCAGCGAGGCGGTATCGCTCTGCAGGACATGCGCCGCGAGGTCGGGCAGGTCGGCCGTGTCGGGCAGGCGATAGACCAGTTCCAGCCGGAACTGCGCCGTGCCCGCGACCGGATCGACGCTGCCCTCGACCACCCGGGCCGCATGCAACGCGCAATCCGTGGCCAACGCCTGCACCAGCACCGCGCAAAGCCCCTCGGCCACCTCCGGCGCGCGGATGTCGGCCAGCACCTGCAGATACTCGGGCTGCGGCAGGGTCTCGCCCTCGGCCAGCAGGTCCGTCAGCCGCGCCTGCCGCGTCACCGTGACCGTCCGGCGTTCGGCGAAACGCTCCTGCGCCAGATAGGCCCGGACCTCGTCCTGCGGCACAAGCCCGCCCGAAGGCGAGATGAGCCAGGCCTGCCGCGGCGCCGACGCCGCGGCTGCCGGCATGCGCGGCTCGGGCGCCTCGGCCGCGGCCTGGGCGGCGTCCGTCTTCGGCATTCCCTGCCAGTATTGCCATCCGGCGGCGCCGAAGCCCAAGGCCATCAACAGCACCCCGGTTCCAATCACAAGGCGCAGCATCAGAAGGACACTCCCTGCCGCAGATAGGCCAGATCGCCAAAGGCGAAACTGGTGGCGATGGCCTTGACCCGGCCGGCAAAGCTGTTTGCCGCCTCGCCCTGGCCGCGGATCTCGAAATAGCTGTCCTGCGTCGTGCGGATGCGCGCACCCTCGATCGGCGCATAGACCGCCATGTGCCCTGCCTCTCCCGGCACCGGACCGACGACCGAGACCATGCCCGCGTCGAACCCGGCGCGGGTCGCCTCGGCCGATACCCCGAACGTGTCGCGGAACCAGGTGTTCCAGGCGCGGGTCGCCTCCTGCATGGCGGCGTACTTCGTCTCGGCCTCCTGTCGATAGGACCCGGGGCCCGAGGTCAGCACCTCGAAGAAACGGTGGCCGGGGTTCAGGGGATAGGCGGGCGCCAGCCCGCAGGCGGCCAGCGCATCGGCCGGCATGACCTCGACCGGAATCACCGGGTCAAGGTTGGCCACCCCCGCCTGATCGCCGCCCAGCAGCACGACCCGCTCGATCCGCGCGCCCTCGGCCAGATGGATGTTCCAGATCCGGTGGCCGTGGAAGTTGACCAGGACCAGATAGACCGGCCGCGCGGTTTCGGTGACCGCGACATCATAGGCCTCGTAGGCCAGTTCGCCCTGGGCCGAGACGGTGCCGCTGCCTGTCTGCCGGTAGCTGTTGACGAAGACCTGCACCGCATCGGCCAGGTCGGCGTCGCCATAGGTCAGAAGCGCCGTGTTCAGCCCGCTGGTGCCGGCCGTGACATGGCCCACCAGCGCCTCCCCGGTCGGCCGGGTCGGCTTGCAGCCCGAGATCGGCCGGATCGTGGTGACCTCGACCGGGATGTCCTCCGCGATCCGCGTGCTGTGGCCCGTCAGCACATCCGCGATCAGGACCGGCCGGTTGCCGGCCAGAGCGGCGATCGGCCCCTCGGCCTCAAGCCCGTCGGGGCCGTCGCTCAGCATGTCCTCGGGGCTGCCGTCCCGGGCGGTGGCGGGATCGCCGAAGGTGGACAGCATGGCCTGCCCCTCGAGTAAGGCCATGGCGGATTCGGGCAGGTAGTCCTCGAAGGCACGCGGGCCCAGCGAGACCAGCAGGAACATGACGAGCGCGATGGATCCGACGATCACAAGGCTGACCGGTCCGCGGATCATCCTGGCTGCTCCTGCTCTGTCCTCTCGCGGCGCTTGTGCCCCGCGACTTTGGCCAAATCATGACGCGGAATGGCGGAATCCCTGCGGATTCCGCCGCTTGCCCGACGATCCGACGGGTATCAGTCCGCGATGGCGAAGGTCACGCTCACCGTGGCGACCAGGCCCAGCTCTCCGCCCACCACCGGGACCGGAGCGGCCGAGACCGCCTCGCGATACATCGGCGCCGGGTCGCTCATCGCGCCGCCGTCGGTGATGGACAGGACCTGCCCCAGGCTGACCCCCGCGGCAGCTGCCAGAAGTTCGGCCTTGGCACGCGCATCGGCCACGGCTTCCTTGCGCGCCTCGTTGTAGGCCGGCTCGGGGTTGGCCAGACCGAAGGTCAGCCCGTTCAGCGTATTGGCGCCATCGGCCACCGCCGCGTCCAGCACCGCGCCGGTCGAGTCCAGCTTGCGCACCCGCACCGTCAGCATGTTCGAGGCGACATAGCCCGAGATCCGCGGCGAGGAGCTGTCATAGCCGGTCCAGTTCGGGTTGATCGACAGGTTCGAGGTCTGCATGTCGCGCGCCTCGATCCCCGAGGCGGTCAGCCGCGCGATCACCGCGTCGGTCGCCGTGGTGTTGGCGGCCAGCGCCGCCGCCGCCGTGTCGCCCTGCGTGGTCACGCCGATCATCAGCGTGGCCATGTCCGGCGCGGCCTCGACCGTGCCGGTGCCGGTCACGCTGATCGTCCGCGAGGGGCCATCCTCGGCCAGTGTCGGCGCGGCCAGCGGCAGGGCCAGGGCTGCGGAAAGGAACAGGGCATTGAGGGCACGCATCGGGGTCTCCTTCGGTTTGCGCGACAATTCGTGACTGTGACGCGCGCCGCAACCGCCTCCTTGGTCGTTTTCCTTCCCTTAGGCGAAAAGCTGCTTTAGTAAGGCGGCAACCGGCTGGGGCACGTTCCAGCACCTCCAAGATCCGTGCTAGACCCGCGACATGAAACCGACATTTGCACTTGACTTCACGCGCGAGACCATCGGTCTTCTGCACCGGACGCCCAAGGGCTGGCTTTCGATCGGCGAGGTCGCCTTCGACGCCCCGGACCTCGCCGAGGCGCTGGACTACATGCGCAAGACCGCGCTCGGCCTGTCGCCGATGGGCCTGGCCACCAAGCTGATCCTGCCGAACAGCCAGATCCTCTACACCGAGATCCATGCCCCCGGCCCCAGCCGCGACGAGAAGCGCCGCCAGATCGCCGCCGCGCTGGAAGGCCGCACGCCCTATGCGGTGGACGAGCTTGTCTTTGACTGGTCCGGCAAGGGCGCAACGGTCAAGGTGGCCGTGGTGGCAAAGGAAACCCTGGCCGAGGCCGAGGCCTTCGCCGTCGAACACCGGCTAAACCCGGTCTCCTTCGTGGCGATCCCCGAGGAAGGCACCTTCGTGGGTGAACCGTGGTTCGGCCCGACCAACGCCGCGGCGAGCCTGCTTGCCGAGGACGAGACCGTCGAACGCGACCGCGAGCCGGTGACGATCCTGCACCGGGACCTGCCGAAGGCACCCCCGGCAGCCGAGCCCGAGGGCGCCTCCCCCACTCCCGCGCCCGAGCCCGCGACCGCGCCCGAGCCCGAGCCCGCCACCGCCGCTGCGCCGTCTCCTGCCCCGAAGGCCCCGGTCGAGGATGACGAGCCCCTGCCGGGCCTGGAAGAGGCGCTGAACGCCGACCTGCCGGTTGCTGCGATCGCCCCAGTAGAGCAGCCGCCGGAACCCGCGGCGCCGGACCGCATCGACGAGGACGGATCCCCCTCCGACCTGCCCCCCGCCTCTCGGTCAGCCGGCGCACCCGAAACGGGCATGGCCTCGGTGGCTGCCATGGCCGCGCCCGAAGCCGCCGCCAGCAGCCCCGAACCGCAACCCTCACCCGAGCCCGAGGAAGCGCCCTTCGCGCATGTGACCGACACCTCGGCCTTCCCCGAGAGTGATGACACCGAGCTGTCCCCGGCCGGTGCGGCCCCGATCGGGACGCGGATCGGCAAGGCTGCGCTCGCCGACACGTCCGAAGACGACATTCCGCCTGCGCCCCCTTCCGCCGCGATGGTGGCCTTCGCCAGTCGCCGGGCGGCGGCGGGCGAGGCTGCGGTCCGCCCGGTCGATGGCATCGCCCGCCCCGCGGTCGCCGCGAAGGCCGCAGCCACCGCCGCCCGGCCCGCAACCGCGAAGGGCTATGCCGGCCTCGTCACCGCCCCCTCGATCCCAGGCACCCGTGCCAAGGTAAAGGTGAAGGGCGGCGACATCCCGCGTCCGTCGCTTGGGCCGACCACGGTAAAGTCGCCGACCCGTCCCGGCGGCACCTTCGGCGCGGCGGTCCCGGCCAAACGGCGCAGCGGGACCGTGTTCATGGTCATGGTCGGGCTCCTGCTCCTGTTCCTCGCACTGGTCGCCGCCTGGGCTTCCTATTTCATCGGCTCACGCGATGTGGCACCGCAGGCGGCCGCGACCGAAACCGTGCCGGACGCCAGCGACGAGATGCTGGCCGACATGCAGGATCCCGAGGGCCTGACCGAACCGCTGCCCGAAGCCGGCGCGCTCGACCGCTCGGCCGACCTCGACGCGCTGGCCACCGAGAGCCCGACAGGAGATGCCGGGGCGGAAGCCGCGCTGGCCGCCGATCCCCAAGCGAACGAACCCGATGTGCCGGTCGACGCGACGGCTGTCGCGGCCGAAGTCGTCGAGCCCGAAGCCGTGCCGGAAGCCGTTGCCGAGGCCCTCGCCACGTCGCCGGCCCGACCGGCACCCGAGCCCGCACCCGATACCGCCCTGACCACCGAGGTCGCCGCAGCATCGGCCCCGGTCGAGGACCAGGACGAGATCTTCCTGTCGGCGATGGATGCCCCTCCCCCCGCGCTGGACGCGCTTGCCCTGCCGCCGCTGACCGATCCGCGCGACAGCCTGCCCGACCCGGTGATGCCGCCGCCCGCGCCTGGAACGGTCTACCAGTTCGACGCCGCCGGGCTACTGAAGCCCACGCCCGAGGGGATCCTCAGCCCCGACGGGGTGTTCCTGATCGCGG
>JBKBVC010000125.1:0-5929 GCA_046289805.1 Tabrizicola sp. | reverse complement strand
TCGGTGATATGGACGCGCGTCGCCCGGCTGTCGGCCGCATCGGTCTCGCGCCGGATCAGCCCACCCTCGGCCAGCTGGTCCAGCGCGCGCGACAGGGTGGACTGTTCGACCACCGCATAGACCGCAAGCTCGCGGATCAGCGGGCCCTCGATGACCGACAACACCGCCAGCGCCCGCATCTTCGGAGTGGTCAGGCCAAGGCTGGCCATCTCCTCGCGCAGGCTGGCATTGTAGCGCCCCATGATCCGGTTCATCAGGTAGGGCGCATAGTTGGTCAGCCCGATCTCGCCCAGCCGGGGCAGGGTTTCAGGCGGTTTCTCCGGGGGCGTCTGGTCGGTCATGCGCCCGGCCTTTTCGCTGCGAGGATGCCCGAACCGCCGCCAAGGCCGGGGCCGGGATGGGTGAAACCCCGGACCGGATGGGTGCCGTTCATCGAACGGGCACAGGGCCGGAACAGGAAGAACCGGCCCCGCAGGCACAGACCGCCAATGGGGTCGCCGCCAACGAGGTTGACCTTCATCCGCTCCAGATCGGCAGGGGATTCGGTGCGCATGCCTCAGCCGCGCGGAACCAGCGCCAGCGCCCGGATCGGCGAGCCGGTGCCCTGCTTGATCTTCAGAGGCGCCGCAATCAGGATCGCACCCTTCGCGGGCAGCTTGTCGAGGTTGGCAAGCGACGCCAGACCGAAGCAGTTGTGCTTGTGCAGAAGGTTGTGCGCCGGGAAGGGTGGCGTCATCCCCCCCGCCTGCCCCGCATCGGTGCCGATGCACTGGCTGCCCCAGCCGACGATGCCCTTGCCGATCAGATACTCGATCACCTCGGCGGTCGGCCCCGGCGTGTGCGGCCCGGTCTCGTTGGCGTTCAGGAACAGCGCCTCGTCATGCGCCCGCTTGTCCCAGTCCGACCGCAGGACGACCCATTCCCGCCTGCCGATCGCGCCGTGCCTGGCCTCCCAGGCCTTCACATGGTCGATGGTCAAGAGGAAATCCGGGTCCACCGCACATTCCGCGCTGAAGTCCAGCACGTTCACCGGCGCCACCAGCCGTTGCACGTCCAGCGTGTCGGTGTAGCCGTCGGGATAGTCCTTCCCGGTGATCCAGTGATGCGGCGCGTCGAAATGCGTGCCAGAATGTTCGCCCAGCTCCAGCCAGTTCCAGGCCCAGAACGGACCGTCCTTGTCGTATTCGCTGATCCGGTGAATCCTGATCGGCGGGGTGTCCTTGGCGAAATCCGGCGGCAGTTTCAGAAGCGGGGTCTCCGGCCCAAGCACGCCCGAGCAATCCACAACCTCGATCCCGCCCGAGGCGATCATCTCCGCCACGGATCGCAGCACCTCCGCTGAAGTCATCGTCTTCTCCCTGTTGGCCGGACCGGTCCGGCTGATCCATGACGGGCTTGCTCCGGTCGTGCAGGAATGATGCTAGACAGAAATCATGCATTTGCAATTATCCTTCGGACATCCGGGCGAGGGTCATGGCCGACAGCTTTTGCCCAGTCCTGATCGGGGCGGGCCACGACACCCTTGCCGCCGGGCTGAACCAGGCCGCAACGGGCTGAAAGGCCGGCGCCTTCGAACAGGCCGGGACGGCGGGCGGGGCAGTCGAGACCGGCGAATGGACCCTGCCCGGCCTCCGCCATGACTGGGCGGCGTTGAACCTGTCCCTCTTTGCCGGCAACCCGTTTTCAAGGCCCTTGGCGCCGAACTTGCCCGCCACGGCTGCGAATTCGTGCCATGGACCGCTCCTTCTCCTCTTCCTTCCCCGATGCCACCAGGGCGGAAGTCTCGACCGTCGGGAACGAAACTCAGGACACCCGCCGCGCGCTGTCGCCCGCCGATGCGCAGATCTTCCGGGATCCGGCCAGCCGCCTCCGGGGCGAGGCTCGGCATCTCTTCGGGCTTCTCGGCTCGGAAATGAAGATTCGTGCGTTTGCATGCTTCATGTCTGGAACATGGCGCGCCAAGGGCTTGGATGGCATGCTGGACATGAGGCGGTTCCTGCTCTCCTCGCCTGGCGCCTGGCTGGAAGGCCCTGGACCTCTACATCGCCGAGAACGCTGGTGACGCCGCATGCCAGCGGAGCGCTGTTGCCGCATCGGATGAAGCGGGCCCGAGCTTGGGGCCGACCCCGGGGGGCTTCGCGCCCCCCGGACCCCCCGCGGGATATTTGTGGACAGATGAAAGGGGCCTCGCGCCCCGACCGGGGCCAATGCCGTTCCCTCGCATGCTTCTTGTTCGCCTGCTGACCACCGCCATCACCTTGGCCGGTATCGCGGTCGTCGCGTTCTTCGGGATCCGCATCGCGCCCGGCAACCCCATCGCCATGTTGCTGCCCCCGGCGCGGCCGAGGCAGACATCGACCGCCTGTCCCCTGTTTCGTTGGCCCGGATCGACTCGGTTGGCTTGGCGTCCCGGGCCTTGGCAGCGGCCTCGGCCGGAAACGGGAAAGCCGCAGGAGACGCAACCGCCTGGCGTGACGGGACGCGGCCGAGGGCAGGGTCGCGGCAGACGACCGGAACCTGGGCACCGCAGGTGCTGCGGCGCGGAAGTCGGGCAGGGTGCGGACAGGCCGGCGCCTGCCGGGCAGGCGACCGGTCTGTGGAAAAGGCACCGGGCGGAAGGGCCGCCCCTGTCTGCCAGCGCGCGGCCCCGATGGGTCGGGGTTACGCTGCGTCCGTCTTCAGCCGCAGGCCGCCATTCCTGAGGATGAATTCGACTACCTCTTCCACCCCCTTGCCGTGCCGCAGTTGCGCCATGACGAAGGGACGGCTGCACCTTGCCCGCGCCGTATCGGCCTGAAGCAGCACCAGATCGACGCCGACATGCGGGGCGAGGTCGGTCTTGTTGACGACCAGGAGATCGGACTTCGTCACCCCCGGCCCGCGCTTGCGCGGGATGTCCTGCCCGGCCGCCGTGTCGATGACGTAGATCGTCAGGTCGGCGAGTTCCGGCGAGAAGGTGGCGGCCAGGTTGTCGCCGCCGCTTTCGATCAGGATCAGGTCGAGATCGGGGAAGGCTGCATTGAGGTCGGCCACGGCGGCGAGGTTGATGGAGGCATCCTCGCGGATCGCGGTATGCGGGCAGCCGCCGGTCTCCACCCCCCGGATGCGCGCGGCGGGCAGGACCTGCGCGCGGGTCAGCGCCTCGGCGTCCTCGCGGGTGTAGATGTCGTTGGTGATGACGGCCATCGACAGCCGGGGGCCAAGCGCCCGGGCGAGCTGTTCGGTGAGGGTGGTCTTGCCGGCGCCGACGGGACCGCCGATGCCGACGCGGAGGGGGCCGTGGGTCATGTGCGGAAGATCCTTACGTCCTGGGTTTCGTGCTGGAAGGCGGCAAGATCGGCGGCCAGCGCGCAGCCTCCAAGGTCATCGAGGCTGGCCGTGGCGGCCTTCAGGCCCAGAGCCTCGATTGCGGGCAGCAGGCGGGACAGCACCGCCTGCCCCTCGCTCTGGCCAAGGGGGACGTGGCGCGTGGCGATGGTGGCAAGGTTGCCGGCGAAGTTCTGGAGGTATAGCTGGGCGACCTGCGCCGGCGGCAGCGCCAGCGGGGCGGCGGCCTCTCCCACCGCGACGGGCAGCATACGGGCGGGGACGGCGCGCCCGGTCAGACCGGCGACCATCCGCGCGAAGGCGGCACCCTGCTCGGCGCCTTCCTGCAAGCGTTCGGCCGAGGGGGCAAGCGCGCGGGCCAGCGCATCCAGCCTGTCATGGTCGGCGTCCGGGGCGAGCGCCTGGGTCAGCAGCACCGCATCCTGCCAGCCTGCGCCGTGGGCGAGGATGTTGCGCAGCCAGACCTCGAAGCCGGCGGCATCGGTCACGTCGCCCGCGGCGATCATTCGTTCGAGGCCGTGGCTGTAGGCAAAGGCCCCGGTCGGGAAGGCCGGGGAAAGCCATTGCACAAGGGTCAGAAGCGCGGTCACTTCGCGCCCTTGGGCGCGTGGAAGTGCATCTGCCCGTCGCCATGGTGGTGCCAGCCGAACCGGGCACCCTCTGGATCGTCGCCGTGCGAATGGCCCATCGTGCGGCCATGGCCGTAGGCGCCGCCTTCCGGCCTGAACGGCAGACATTCGCGCCGGATCGTCGCGCCGAGGCCGGTCAGCATCCGTTCCAGCACATGATCCTCGCGGATGATGAGGCGGTCGGAGAGGATCTGGCAGGGCGTGTGACGGTTGCCGATGTGCCAGGCCAGCCGCGTCAGGTCGCCGGTGATGACCAGCACCGCTTCGGGCGCCGCGACGATCTCGATGTTCAATCCATCGACCAGAAAGCCCCAGTAGTCGTCCAGGTTGGTGACCGAGGGCAGGTCCACCAGAAAATCCCGCCCTCCCTGGGTGGTCAGAAGCTTCCGCCGCATCAGGCGCTGGTCGTAGTCCAGGACGACGCGGTCATGGGCTAGGGGCGGGGCGGATTTCAGCAGGCTGGTCATGGTTCAGAACAGGAAATAGCGCTGCGCGAGGGGGAGTTCCCTTGCGGGCGCGCAGGTGATGACCTCGCCGTCGGCGCGCACTTCGTAGGTCTCGGGGTGGATCTCGAGCTTGGGCGTGGCCGAGTTGTGGATCATGTCGCGCTTGGCAATGTCGCGGGTATGCTCGACCGCGAGCGTCTCCTTCGCGATGCCCAGACGGCCCCGCAGGTCATCCTCCTGCGCGGCCTTGCTCACGAACACCACCGCAGACTGCTCCACCGCCCGGCCCAAGGCGCCGAACATGGGCCGGGAATACATCGGCTGCACCGGGATCGAGCCGTTCGGGTCGCCCATCTGTGCCACGGTGATCATGCCGCCGATCAGCACCATCTCGGGCTTCGCGCCGAAGAAGGCGGGGTTCCACAGCACGAGGTCGGCGCGCTTGCCCACCTCGACGCTGCCGATGTGCCTGCTGATCCCGTGCACGATGGCCGGGTTGATCGTGTATTTGGCGATGTAGCGGCGGACGCGGACATTGTCGTTTGCCCCCTGCTCTTCGGCCAGCCGTCCGCGCTGGACCTTCATCTTGTGCGCGGTCTGCCAGGTGCGGGTGATGACCTCGCCCACGCGCCCCATCGCCTGGCTGTCCGAGGAAATCACCGAGAACGCTCCCATGTCGTGCAGCACGTCCTCCGCCGCGATCGTCTCCCGCCGGATGCGGCTTTCGGCAAAGGCCACGTCCTCGGGGATGCGCTTGTCGAGGTGGTGGCAGACCATCAGCATGTCGAGATGTTCCTCCACGGTGTTCACCGTGTAGGGCATCGTCGGGTTGGTGGAGGACGGCAGCACGTTCTGCCAGCCCACCACCTTCATGATGTCGGGCGCATGGCCGCCGCCCGCGCCTTCGGTGTGGAAGGCATGAATGGTCCGGCCCTTGAAGGCGGCGAGCGTGTTCTCGACGAAGCCCGATTCATTCAGCGTATCGGTGTGGATCATCACCTGCACGTCCATCCGGTCGGCGACGGAAAGGCAGCAGTCGATGGCGCCGGGGGTGGTGCCCCAGTCCTCATGCAGCTTCAGCGCCGCCGCCCCGCCGCGCACCTGTTCCACCAGCGCCTCGGGCAGGCTGGCGTTGCCCTTGCCGGCAAAGGCCAGGTTCATCGGCAAGCCGTCCGCCGCCTGGATCATCCGCCCCAGATGCCAGGGGCCCGGCGTGCAGGTCGTCGCCAGCGTCCCATGCGCCGGACCCGTCCCGCCGCCGAGCATGGTGGTGATGCCGGAGTGCAGCGCGTCTTCCACCTGCTGCGGGCAGATGAAATGGATATGCGCGTCCATGCCCCCCGCGGTCAGGATGCGCCCCTCTCCCGCAATGATCTCGGTGCCGGGGCCGATGACGATGGTCACGCCCGGCTGGGTGTCGGGGTTCCCGGCCTTGCCGATGGCCGCGATCCGCCCGTCGCGCAGGCCAACGTCGGCCTTGTAGATGCCGCTGTGGTCGATGATGAGCGCATTGGTGATGACCGTGTC
>JBKBVC010000124.1:0-5999 GCA_046289805.1 Tabrizicola sp. | reverse complement strand
CTGTCGGTAATCTGCTTCATGGCGTGATCTCCCTGGCGGTTGCAGCCGCCGGCTGGGTGGGTGTCAGTTCACCCGGAGATTACGCCGCCATCCAATTTCTACCACTTCCGAGACACGACCTGGAACTGGGACCGTTCCGAAACGACAGCTTCCGCGCCTTCGTGACCGAAGGAGACCTGGACCAGTCGCTACTGGGAATGGACTACCTCGGCCAGTTCCGAATGGAGTTCGCCGGCGGAAAGCTGATCCTGCGGCAGTAGGACGGCCCGCTGTCCACGGTGGACATTTCTGGAAACATGTTTCCTGTCAATAGATTGCCGGATTCCGTTAACTTTCTGGCAAGCAGGATTCCGCGGCCATCCGAACGGGTCTAGCCCAGCAGGGACTGCACCGTGTTCGTCAGGTCCCCCAGCGAGAAGGGCTTGGGCAGAAAGACCGAGTTCGGCACCCTGGCCTGATCCTCGGCCAGCCCGTCATCGGCATAGCCCGACATGAAGATCACCTTCACCCCCGGCCGGTCCAGATGCGCCCGGCGCACCCAGGCCGGGCCGTCCATGCCCGGCATGACCACGTCGGTCACGAACAGATCGACATGCAGGCTCTTGTCCTCCAGCCGCGCCAGCGCCTCTTCTGCGCTGGCGGCTTCCAGCACGGTATAGCCGCGCAGGGTCAGCGCCCGCGCGGCAAAGGCACGGACCGAGGCCTCGTCCTCGACGAGAAGCACCACGCCCTCGCCCTTTCGTGCCGCCGGGCGGCGCGTCTCGACCGGGTTTTCATTCACCACTTCGCCGTCATGCGTCGGGAAGTAGAGCGAGAAGGTCGTGCCCTTCCCCACTTCGGAATCGACGAAGATGAATCCGCCCGACTGTTTCATGATGCCATAGGCCATCGACAGGCCGAGGTCCGTGCCTTCGCCGATGCGCTTGGTGGTGAAGAAGGGCTCGAAGATCTGCCGCAGCTGGTGTTCGGGGATGCCGATGCCGCGATCCACCACCCGGACCACGGTATAATCGCCCGCCGGCACCGTGGCACGGTCACGCTTCAAGTCCTCGGTCAGGGTGACGGGCTCGGTCTCGATGGTGACGTCGCCGCCCTCGGGCATCGCGTCGCGGGCATTGACCACCAGATTGATCAGCACCTGTTCGATCTGGCGCTTGTCGGCCCAGATCCGGCCCAGCGGACGGTTGCCCTCGCGTCCCCGATGCACCAGCGACAGGTCCACCTTCTCGACCATCAGGCGGTTCAGAAGATGGATCAGATCGGCCAGCACGTCCTCGAGGTCCAGCACTTCGGGGTTCAGCGTCTGCTTGCGCGAGAAGGCCAGCAGCTGACCCACCAGCGAGGCGGCGCGGTTTGCGTTCTGCCGGATCTGTTCCAGGTCGGCGAAATCGATGTCCTCGCGGCCGTGGCGCAGCAGGAGCAGGTCGCAATGCCCGGAGATCGCCGTCAGCAGGTTGTTGAAATCATGTGCAATACCGCCCGCAAGTTGCCCGATTGCCTGCATTTTCTGGCTTTGCACGAACTGCGCCTCAAGCGTCTTTAGCCGGGTCGCGTCGTTCAGGATGGCCAGGGCACCCAGCCTGCCGCCATCGACATAGCGGCGCAGCGTGATCTGCAGGAAGCGTTCGTCCTCGCCGCGCAGGCGCAGCACCTCGGACCCGCCGGGATGGCGCCCCGCCGTGACATCGGCCAGCCATTCCGAGACCGGCCTCCCCAGCCCCTCGAACAGCTCGTGGAACATCGCGGCGCGCGTTTCGCCCTTCCACAGCAGGTCGCGCGCGGCCAGGTTGGCCGACCGCATCACGCCGTCGGGACCGAAGGTCAGGATCGGGACCGGCACCTCCTCGAGATCGGCGCCGACCGTGACCACCGGGGCCGGGTCGCCGGACGGAGTTTGCGGAAGATCCGCAGGCAGCGGCAGGTCCTCGGCCCGCCAGAAGTAGTGGTCGGCGTCAGCGCGATGCACCAGGAGACGCAGGACGGTCTTGCGCCCCGGCAGGTCTTCCTGCGCCGCGCCCGCCGCCTCGGCAGCCTTTTGCAGGCGCAGAAGAAGCTCTCCAGGGGCGATGACCCGGTCGGCGAGCGCCGCGTGCAGCCTGTGCACATCCTTGCCAAAGCGCGTCTCGGCCGCCTGGTTGCGCAGGATCACCTGCCCGGCCGCATCGGTCAGGAAACAGGCAGCAGGATCGTCAGCCATCAGCGAAAAGGCCAGATGAGCGAGCCGGTCGGCCCGTCGCTGCGCCTGCCGCCCCCGGATCAGCACCCCCAGCGCCAGCCCCACGAGCACCAGCCCGACAAAGGCAGGTCCGAATGGCCCGTCCTGCCAGAAAAGCGTCCAGGCCAGGACCAGCCCGGCCCCGATGGCCCCCAGCACCAGAGCCATCCCTGTCTGCTTCGGCCCCAGAACGTCAACGACTGCCAATTGACTGCGTGCTCCGAAATATCCAGCCCCTTCTCAGGTGTTCACCACCATCGCTGCAAGGGGTTAAGGCATCATTAACCGAGTCCTGAAGCCCGTCCAGGTTGCAAAGGGAAATTCATCGTCGCCGAAAGATTGCAAGAAAGAAGCCGTCGCCGCCCTGAATCGGGGTCAGAGTGAGCTCGCGGTCCGGGGCAAACTCCGGGTGACGCGCGAGGAAGGTGCGGGCCTGGTCGCTGTTCTCGCGCCGCAAGAGCGAACAGGTCGCATAGGCCAGAACACCGGCCGGCCCGACCATCGGGGCAACCCGATCAAGGATCATCGTCTGGGTTTCCGTCGTGCGATCAAGGACTTCCGGCGTGAGGTTCCACTTGCCTTCCGGATCCCGACGCCAACTGCCAGAACCGGAACAGGGCGCATCGACCAGAACGAGGTCATAGGGCGCCTCTGCTTCGGGGCGGTCCGTCAGGGTGACGGCTACCCCCGCCCGCCTGGCCCGCTCGGGCAGGTCGGCCATGCGGCGCGGGTTCGCGTCATGGGCGAAGAGGCGCAGCCTCGCCCGGGCGGCCATGGCCAGCACCTTGCCGCCCCCGCCGGCGCAATGGTCCAGCACCTTCATGCCATGGCTCAGCGGCAGCGCATCGACGACAGCCTGGCTGGAGAGGTCCTGCAACTCCACCAGCCCCTCGCGGTAGGCGGCCGAGGCCTGCACCTTTCGGGCGTTCTCGACGACCTCGAGCGCGGTTGGGGAAAGCGGATGGGGACGGGCGACGATCCCCTCCGCGGCCAGCGCGGCGATTGCAGCGGGCGGATCGGCCTTGACCAGGTTGACCCGCAGGAAGACGGGCGCGCGATGGCGCAGCGCCTCGGCGATCGCCTCCAGATCAGGCCCCAGACTGGCGCGCAGGTCGGGCAGCAGCCAGTCCGGCAGGTCCAGCGCCTCCTGCGGATCGGGCGGGCGGCCGGCTTCGTCCGCACCGGGTGGCGGCGGGGCGTAGCCTTCGCCCGTAAACTGGGAGTCCTGCCCTGCGGCGCGCAGGAGGCCGAGGATCAGGCCCCGCCCCGTCAGCCCGCCTCCCAGCGCGGCGGCGGACCGGCGCTGGCGCAGCGCGTCGAACACCAGGTCCCGCACCGCCGCCCGGTCGCCCGAGCCGGCAAAGCGGCTGGCGCGGCCCCAGGTGGTCAGCGCGCGGTCGGCCCGATCGCCGGCCAGGATACGGTCGAGGATCGCGATTGCCGCTGCGGCGCGCGCTCCGGGGGTCATGCCCGCCCCTCAGCCGATGCGGTAGTTCGGGCTTTCCCGGGTGATCTGCACGTCGTGGACGTGACTTTCCTTCAGTCCCGCCCCGGTGATCCGCACGAACTGGCAACGGGTGCGCATCTCCTCGATGGTGCGGTTGCCGGTATAGCCCATGGCCGCACGCAGGCCGCCGACCATCTGGTGAATGACCGCCGCAGCGCTGCCCTTGTAGGGCACCTGCCCCTCGATCCCTTCCGGCACCAGCTTGTCCGAGGCCGCGTCCTTCTGGAAATAGCGGTCCGCCGAGCCGCGCGCCATGGCGCCAAGGCTGCCCATACCGCGATAGGCCTTGAAGCTGCGGCCCTGCCAGAGGATCACCTCGCCAGGCGATTCATCCGTCCCCGCAATCGCCGAGCCCACCATCGCGCAGGAGGCGCCGGCCGCAATGGCCTTGGCGAAATCGCCGGAATACTTGATGCCGCCGTCGGCGATGATGGGGATATCCCCCGCCGCGCGGGCCGAATCCATGATCGCGGTCAGCTGCGGCACGCCCACGCCCGCGACGATGCGTGTCGTGCAGATCGAGCCCGGCCCGATCCCCACCTTCACCGCATCCGCGCCAGCGCCGATCAGCGCCCGCGTCGCCTCGGCCGTCGCCACGTTGCCGGCGACGACCTGCACCCGGTTCGACAGTTTCTTGATCCGCTCCACGGCGCGGGCCACGCCTTCGCTGTGCCCGTGCGCGGTGTCGATCACCACGAGATCCACCCCCGCATCGATCAGCGCCTGGCTGCGCTCGAACCCGGCATCACCCACGGTCGAGGCCGCGGCGACCCGCAGACGCCCCATCTCGTCCTTGCAGGCATTGGGGTTCAGCACCGACTTCTCGGTGTCCTTCAGGGTCAGGAGGCCGGTCAGCTTGCCCTGCCCGTCCGTCACCAGAAGCTTCTCGATCCGCCGCGCCTTCATGAGGCTGATCGCCTCGGCCCGGTCCACGGGTTCCTTGAGGACCGCGAGGTTTTCCGAGGTCATCATCACCCGCACCGGCGTCTTGTCGTCGCTGGCAAAGCGCATGTCGCGGTTGGTCACGATCCCCAGCACGCGACCGGCTTCGTCCACCACCGGAAAGCCGGTGATCGAATAGCGCTCCATCAGCGCCTTGGCATCGGCCAGTGTCTGGTCGGGGCGCAGCGTGATCGGCTGATAGACCACCCCGCTCTCGAATCGCTTGACCCGCCGCACCTCGCGCGCCTGCGCCTCGGGGTCGAGATTGCGGTGAATCACCCCGATCCCCCCCGCCTGCGCCATGGCGATCGCCATCCGCCCTTCCGTCACCGTGTCCATCGCCGAGGACAGAAGCGGAATGTTCATGCGAATCGCCTTAGTGACGAAGGTCGAGGTATCCGCGTCCGAGGGCAGAACGCTGGATGCCGCCGGCACCAGAAGCACGTCGTCAAAGGTGAGAGCCTCACGAATCTCCATGGGGTGGTCCTCCGGGAGCAAACCTCGTTTGGCGGTTCCCCATTTCACGCGGCCGCCGGCTTTGCAAGAGCCAATCCACCCCTTGCCGCCGCCCGGTGCGCATGCAGATTACGCCGGGAAAAAGGACCACCCCATGCGCGTTGCCATCGTCGAGAACACCCGGATCACCCATCACGGCCAGGTCGGCGTCGCCCTGCACGAGGCGGCGGCGCTGATCGACCTCTACAAGCCCTGGTCGGGCCAGCCCCTGCCCCGCAGCGTCGATGCCGATGCGCTGGTCGTCTTCGGCGGCGAGCAGGCGGCGACCGACGACCATACCCATCCCTACCTGCCCGACCTCGCACGGCTGATGGCCGACTATGCGGCGATGGACCGCCCCGTCCTGGGGATCTGCCTCGGCTCGCAGGTCCTGGCCCGGGCCTTCGGAGCCGAGAACCGGCTGGGCGTCGCGCCCGAATTCGGCTGGGTCGATGTCAGCCTGACCGAGGCCGGGCGGAGCGATCCGGTCCTGTCGCGGGTCCCCGACTGCTTCCCGATCTTCCAGTGGCACTCGGACACCTTCACCCTGCCCGAGGGTGCAGTGCACCTCGCCACCAGCCCGGGCGCGCGGAACCAGGCCTTCCGCATCGGCCGCGCGACCTACGGCATGCAGTTCCACTTCGAGGCGAGCCGTTCGGTCGTGCGCGACTGGGTGCAGAACTTCCCCGAGACGATCGAGCGCATGCTGCCCGGCTGGGCCGCGCGGCACCCCGAACTTGCAGAGAGGCAAGGCGCCGAAGCGGACGCGCACGGTCTGGCGCTGGCCAGAGCCTGGGTCGGGCTGATCTAGGCCTCGGCAGCGTTGGTCCGGGCCGCCAG
>JBKBVC010000123.1:0-6009 GCA_046289805.1 Tabrizicola sp. | reverse complement strand
GCTCGCCCCCATCAAGGACGCCGTCACCGCCGATGGCGAGGTGGTGGTGCCGATCGATGTGGAGGCCTTCGGCTTCTGGCTGAAGGCGGCCTTCGGTGCCCCGACCACCACGGGAACCACGCCCAAGACCCACACCTTCCAGTCGGGGAACTGGACGCTGCCCTCCATGGCCATCGAAGTCGCCATGCCCGAGGTGCCGCGCTTCGCGATGTATGCGGGCTGCGTGATGGACCAGTTGTCGTGGCAGATGAACCGATCTGGCCTCCTGACCGCCACCGCCCGCCTGATAGCGCAGGGCGAGGCCATCGCTGCCACCACCGCGGCTGGAACCCCGACCGCGCTGGGCCTGCAACGCTTCGGCCATTTCAACGGGGTGGTGAAGCGCAACGGCTCCGCCTTGGGCAACGTCGTCTCGGCCGAGATCACCTATGCGAACGGCCTCGACCGGATCGAGACCATCCGCAACGACGGCAAGATCGAGGGCGCTGATCCCGGCATGGCGGCGCTGACAGGGCGGATCGAGGTCCGTTTCGCGGACAGTGCCCTCGTCACCCAAGCCATCGACGGCACGCCCTGCGAGCTCGAGTTCGCCTGGAGCCTCGGCGCGAACGCCAGCTTCACCTTCACCGCCCACGCCGTCTACCTGCCCGTCCCGCGGATCGAGATCCCCGGGCCACAGGGCATCCAGGCCACATTCGACTGGCAGGCCGCCAAGGCCACCAGCCCCGCCCGCATGTGCACGGCCGTCCTCGTCAACACCGTCACGGGATACTGACCATGATCCGCCTGAACCTGTCGAACCGGCCCGAATGGCTGGACCTGCTGCCCGGCCTGCGCGTGCTGGTGGCACCTCTGACCACCGCGCTGATGGTCTCGGCCCGCACAGATCCGGCCATCGACAACCTGTCGGAGGCGTCAAGCCAGGAGGACATGGCCCTCGCGATGGCCAAGGCCGTCGCGCGCCGCGCGGTTCTGGAATGGGACGGTGTCGGCGACGAGGCAGGCAACCTCGTGCCGGTCAGCCCGGCCGGGATCGATGCCCTGCTGGACATCTGGCCGGTCTTCGAGGCCTTCCAGGCGCACTACGTCGCCCGCGGTCTGATGCTGGATGCGGAAAAAAACGTCTCTGCGCCCTCGCCGACTGGTCCTTCGGCAGGGGTGACGGCTACTGCGCAGCCTGCGAAGGCCCGTGCCCGGACTGCCCCGCAAGACTGAACCAGCCGCAGACCGTCGAGGGCTGGCAGGTCTGGGACCTGACCCAGCGCCTTGGCGGTCAGCTGCGCATCGCGCCGGGGGCCGTCATCGGATGGGACATGGGCGCTGCGCTTTCACTGGCGCAGGCGCTGGGCGTTAACGCGCTGATCGCCGCCGAACTGCTGCCCGAGATCGAGGCGGTGATGGTGCGCAAACTGAACGAGCAAATGGAAGGACGCCGGAATGGCTGAGAAGAAGGTCTCCGTCCGCCTCGTGGCGGAGGGCGGACGACGCGTGCGCGCCGAACTGGAAGGCATCGGCGAGGCCGGAGCGGCGGGCTTCGGCCGCCTGTCCACCGAGATGGAACTGGCAAACACGCGTCTCGCGAGCTTCGCGCGCCGGGCCGGGATCGCTCTGGCGGCTGTCGCTGCGGCTGCGGCTGCGGCCGGGGTGGCGATGGTGCGCTCGGGCCTCGCGAACATCGACGCGCAGGCCAAGCTCGCGCAGTCGATGCGGACGACGGTCGAGAGCATCCAGACCCTGGCTCAAGCCGGGGAGCTTGCGGGCGTCTCGATGGGCGAGATCGAGCAGGCGACGAAGAAGCTTACCTCGCGCCTGTCGGAAGCGGCCAGTGGCTCGGGCGCGGCGGTGGGCGCGCTCCGGCGGCTGAACCTGACGGCGGCCGAGTTGCAAGCCCTGCCGCTCGACCAGCGCATCGTGGCGATCCAGGACGCGCTGAACCAGTTCGTGCCCGAGGCGGAACGTGCGGCCGTGGCCTCGGACCTCTTCGGAGACCGGGCGGCGCTGGCCTTCCTGCGGATCGACAGCGCCACATTGCGGGAAGCGGCGCAGGACGTGCAGGATTTCGGGGTGGCGGTGAGCGCGGCGGATGCGGCGCAGATCGAACGGATGGGCGATGCCATCGCGCGCCTGAGCCTGATCTGGACCGGCCTCGTGAACCGACTGACCGTGGCCGTCGCCCCGGCGCTGGAAACCATCGCGACTAAGCTCGCCGACATGGCGCGCGCTACCGGCCCCATCGGACGGGCGATCACGGCGCTCTTCGACAACCTCGGGCGGATGGCGACCTATGCCGCAACCTTCGCGGCTTTCCTAGCGGGCCGATGGGTGGCTGGCATGGCCGCCGCCGCTCTCTCCGTCCGGGGTCTTGCCACCGCTCTGGTGTTCCTGCGCGGCGCGCTCATCCGCACCGGGATCGGGGCGCTGATCGTCGGCGCAGGGGAACTGGTCTATCAGTTCTCGCAACTCTTCGCCCGGGTCGGAGGCGTGGGCGAAGCGTTCCGGCTGCTCGGCGATCTCGCACGCGAGGTATGGTCCCGCATTGGTCTCACGTTCGACGCGGCCCTCGCCCGGATGGCGGCCGGTTGGGAGGGACTGAAGGCGGCGGGGCTGTCGGCGCTGGATGGGACCATCGCAGGCGTCGTCAGCTTCGGCGACCGGACGGCGGCGATCTTCCAGGGCGCCTATGATGCGGCGGTGGCGATCTGGGGCAGCCTGCCCGGCGCCATCGGCGACTTCGCCTTCCAGGCCGCGAACGGGCTGATCTCCGGCGTCGAGGCAATGCTGAACGGCGTCGTCACCCGCATCAACAGCTTCATCGAGACCCTGAACGCGGCCCTCGCGCTGCTGCCCGAATGGGCGACCGGCGAAGGTGGCGTACGGATCGGCTTCCTCGACCCGGTGGAACTGGGGCGTATCGGGAATCCGTTCGAGAGCGCGGCAACGGCCGCAGGGGCTGCGGCGGCAGATGCCTTCTCGGCCGCGCTGTCGCGGACCTACCTGGACCCGCCCGACCTTGGCCTCGGTGCCATGGCCGACGATGCCCGCGCGCGAGCCGACGGCTATCGCGAGGCGGCAGGTATGCTGGCTGACGCCGCTGGTCGGCCGCTGGCCAGCTGGCAGGCGCTTAAGGATGCAGTGAACGGCACGGGGGCCGATGCCGAGACCGCACTCGCCGATGCAGCCGCTTCGGCAGATGCCCTTACGGCCGGGCTGAACGACACGGCCACCGCCGCCGATGGCGCTGGCGGTGCCGCGCGCGACGCCGGGGCGGCTGCAACCGAAGGCGCGGACATGGCCCTGACCGGCTGGCAAGCCGTCACCGCGACGCTCGCCGACTACGCGGCCAAGGCGCGCGACCTTGGCGGGGATATCGGCAGCGCGCTGGTGGGCGCCTTCCGGAGCGCGGAGAATGCCGTCGGCGATTTCGTCAAGACCGGCAAACTCGACTTCCGCGATCTGGTCACGTCGATGATCGCCGATCTCGCCAAGCTCGCCGCCCGGCGCTTCATTCTCGGCCCCATCGCCAATGCCCTTTCCGGCGCGCTGGGCGGGGCGAGTGGGCTGTTTGCCAACATCCTGCACAGGGGCGGCACGGTGGGCGCTCCCGGTCCCGGACGCATGGTCCCGGCCTTGGCCTTTGCGGGTGCCCCGCGCATGCACAACGGGGGCTGGGCCGGGCTGCGCCCCGATGAGGTGCCCGCGATCCTGCAAAGGGGCGAACGGGTACTCTCGCGCCGGGAGGCGGCGGGGTACGGCCAGGCGGGCGCCTCGACCGTCAACGTCACGATCAACGCCCGCGACGCCGAGAGCTTTCGGCAGTCCCGCACGCAGGTCGCGGCCGACATCGCCCGCGCCGTCTCGCTGGGTCGGCGTGGCATGTGAGGACCAGACATGGCATTTCACGAGGTCCGGTTTCCGGACAACATCAGCCGGGGCGCGCGCGGCGGCCCGGAGCGGCGCACCCAGATCGTCGAACTGGCGAGCGGAGCCGAGGAACGCAACGCGAGCTGGGCCAACTCGCGCCGCCGCTACGACGTGGCCTACGGCATCCGCCGCGCCGACGATCTGGCAGCAGTCGTCGCCTTCTTCGAGGCGAGGAACGGCCGCCTCCACGGCTTCCGCTTCAAGGACTGGGCCGATTTCAAGTCCTGCCTGCCGTCGGGCATGCCCTCGCCGCTGGATCAGCCCATCGGCACTGGCAACGGGGCGGCCACCCTGTTCCAGCTGACCAAGCGCTACACCTCGAGTGCGCAGTCCTGGACGCGAACCATCGCCAAACCCGTCGCCGGAACCGTCACCATCGCCCTGAACGGTACGCCGCAACCCTCCGGTTGGTCCGTTCTCACAACCAGCGGTCTCATTACCTTCACCACCGCCCCCGCCGCAGGCGTCTCCATCTCCGCAGGTTTCGAATTCGACGTCCCCGTCCGCTTCGACACCGATGTGCTCGACGTCACCCTCGATCTCGAACGCCTCGGCTCGATCACCTCGATCCCGCTTGTGGAAATCCGCACATGAAGACCCTGAACCCCGCTTTGCAGGCCCATCTGGACGAGGGCACGACGACGCTCGCCTGGTGCTGGCGCATCACCCGCGCCGATGGCGTGACCTTCGGCTTCACCGACCACGACCGGACCCTGTCGTTCGACGGGACCGAGTTTGAACTCGAAAGCGGGCTGACGGCTTCCGAGGTCCGGTCGGGATCGGACCTCTCGGTTGATGCGCAGGACGCGCAAGGCGTGCTGTCGTCGGATCGGATCACCGAGACCGACATTCTCGATGGCCGATGGGACGCCGCAGTTGTCGAGGTATGGCGGGTGAACTGGTTAGCCCCGGCGCAGCGCGTGCTTCTACGGCGCGGGGCCATCGGCCAGATCCGGCGCGGGCGGCTCGCTTTTGTCGCCGAGGTGCGGAGCCTCGCCCATGTCCTTGGTCAGACAGTCGGACGGACGTTCCAGGCGAGTTGCGATGCCGCGCTGGGCGACACGCGCTGCGGGGTGAACCTGGAGTCCCCGGTCCTCAAGGGGAACGGCGCCGTGATCGATGTGCTGCGCGACCGGGCGTTCACCGCCTCCGGCCTTGGCACCTTTGCGGCGAGCTGGTTCACCTTCGGGGTGGTCGAATGGTCGACCGGGGCGAACGCCGGGCGGCGGGTCGAGGTGCTGTCGCATGATTTGGTCGATGGCATCGCCATCCTGACCCTGCTGGAAGCGCCGGTACGGCCGATTGCGACAACAGACGCCTTCGTGGTCCGGGCGGGCTGCGACAAGCGGATCGCGACCTGCAGCGCGAAGTTCGCCAACATCGCCAATTTTCGGGGGGTCCCGCATATCCCCGGTCAGGATGCCGTGCTGCGCTATGCCACCAAGGACGGCGGCCACGAGGGGGCGGTGCTGTGAAGGCCGCCGATCCCGCCCGTGTCATCGCCGCTGCCCGATCCTGGCTCGGCACGCCCTATCACGATCAGGCCAGCCTGCGCGCGGTGGGCTGCGACTGCCTCGGCCTGGCACGGGGCGTCTGGCGCGAAGTGGTGGGGCCGGAGCCCTTCCCCATCCCGCCCTACAGCCGGGACTGGGGCGAGAGCGGGCCGTGCGAGGTGCTTGCAGATGGGGCACGCGCGATGATGCCGGAGGTCGCTCCATCCGAGGCCGGGCCCGGCGCGTTGATCCTGTTCCGCATGATGCCGCGCGCCATCGCCAAGCATGTGGGCATTCTCACCGGCCCCGACACCTTCCTTCACGCCTACGAGCGCCTCGGCGTGATCGAGGAACCGCTGACAACCGCATGGCGGCGGCGCATCGCCTTTGCCTTCCTGTTCCCTGCACGCTGAGTTTTCCCATGGCCACGCTCGTCCTCGGCGCTGTCGGTTCCGCCATCGGCGGGGCCTTTGGCGGCGCGATCCTCGGCTTTTCCGGGGCCGCCATCGGTGGCTTCATCGGCTCGACCATCGGCTCGGTGGTCGACAGCTGGATCGTGTCCTCGCTGGCGCCTGCCCAGAAGATCGAGGGCCAG
>JBKBVC010000122.1:0-6027 GCA_046289805.1 Tabrizicola sp. | reverse complement strand
GGACCGGATCCTGGAGGGGATGGACTATGGCCGGGCGCATCATCGGGCGATCCACTTCATCCATCGCTCTCCCGGAACGACGGTTTCCAACCTCCTGTCGATCCTCGGTGTTACAAAGCAGTCGTTGAATCGTGTGTTGCGAACCCTCATCGAGGATGGCCTTGTTCGGAGTGAAAAGGGCAAGGTGGATGCACGGGAACGGCATCTGCATCTGACGGAAAAGGGACAGATGCTGGAACGGGAACTCTCGGACGCGCAGCGGGCGCGGATGCGCGCTGCCTATCGCGCGGCGGGCCCGCAGGCGGTGGCGGGCTTCCGGCAGGTGCTGGAGGCGATGATGGACCCGGAGATGCGGCGCCAGTACAACCGGCTGAAAGAGGGTGGCTGATGATCCCGGATGCGCATCTGCTGATCGTTGACGATGACGAACGCATCCGGGGACTGTTGCAGAAGTTCCTGATACGAAACGGGTTCCTGGTATCCGTCGCGCGCGATGCAGCCCAGGCGCGCCGAATCCTGTCGGGCCTGGAATTCGACCTGATCGTCATGGATGTGATGATGCCGGGCGAGGACGGCGTCACGCTGACGCGCGATCTGCGCAAGCGGATGACGACGCCGATCCTTCTTCTCACCGCGCGGGGAGAGGCGGCGAACCGGATCGAGGGGCTCGAGGCCGGGGCGGACGATTACCTCGTCAAGCCCTTCGAGCCAAAGGAGCTGCTTTTGCGGATCAACGCCATCCTGAGGCGCGTGCCGGCGGCCAAGCCGGCCGAGCCGGTGCGGCAGATCCTGCATCTGGGTGCCGTGCGCTATGATGCGGACCGCGGCGAGATGTGGCGCGGCGAGGTCCCGGTGCGACTGACGGCGACCGAGGCGCAACTGATGCGGGTGTTTGCCTCGCAACCCGGCGTGCCGCTGAGCCGCGAACGCCTGGTGAGCGAAACCGGCGGCGAGGATGCGGCGCAGGAGCGGGCGGTGGACGTGCAGATCACTCGCCTGCGGCGCAAGATCGAGGAAGACCCCAAGGCTCCGCGCTATCTCCAGACGGTGCGGGGTGAGGGATACATGTTGCAGCCGGATTGAGGCATGGCCACCCCCCGGGGCTCTGCCCCGGACCGCGGGATATTTGTGGACAGATGAAAGGGTGGTGCGGTGCTTCTCTTCACTCACGAGGCGTTTCGCGGCCATGTGACACCGCCGGGGCATCCGGAGCGGGTCGAACGGCTCGGGGCCGTTGCGCGCGGGCTTCAGGGGCGAGTGGTCGAGCGGCGGGAGTGTCCTCTGGGGGACGAGGCGGAGGTGCTGCGCTGCCATCCCGCGGGCCACCTCGCGCGGGTGAAGGCAACGGTGCCGGCAGAGGGCTGGGCCCAGCTGGACGGGGATACGTTCCTGTCCCCGGGGTCGTTCGAGGCGGCGATGCGCGCGGTCGGCGGGATCTGCGCAGCGGTGGATGCGGTGGTGTCGGGCGAGGCGAAGACGGCCTTCGTGGCGGCGCGACCGCCGGGGCACCATGCCGAGCGCGAGACGGCGATGGGCTTCTGCCTGTTCGGGACGGTGGCCATCGGGGCGAAGCGGGCGCTGGATCATCACGGGCTGGGCCGCGTCGCCATCGTGGACTTCGATGTGCATCACGGCAACGGAACGCAGGATCTGCTGTGGGACGAGGGGAGGTGCCTGTTCGTCTCCAGCCACCAGATGCCGCTCTATCCGGGGACCGGGCAGCCTGATGAGCGGGGGGCGCAGGGGCAGATCGTGAACCTGCCGCTGCGGCCGGGGTCGGGCGGGAGGACAATGCGGGACGCTTACGAGAGCGTGGTGTTTCCGGCCCTGCGAAACTGGAAACCCGAGTTGCTGCTCATATCGGCGGGATTCGATGCTCATGCCGATGACCCTCTGGCGAGTCTGGAGTGGCAGGCCGAGGACTATCGCTGGTTGACCGAAAGGCTTTGCGATTTTGCCGGGGGGCGGGTGGTATCCTCACTGGAGGGTGGCTATGATCTCGATGCGCTGGCGGCCTGCGTTGCCGCGCATGTGGGTGTGCTGGAGGAGCGGGGCCGATGAGCGACAAGGCAGTTGAGACGATGAGCTTCGAGGAGGCGATGGCCGCCCTGGAGCAGGTCGTGGGGGCTTTGGAGCGTGGCGAGGTTCCGCTGGAGCAGTCGATCGCGCTGTATGAGCGCGGGGCGCAGCTCAAGGCGCATTGCGCCAAGAAGCTGGCCGAGGCGGAGGAAAAGGTGGAACTGATCCGGGCGCAGGAAGGCCGGGCGGTGGGCACGACTCCGGCGGAGGGGATGTGACCTTTCAGGACCGGCTGGCGGCGGATGCAGCGCTGTGCGAGGCGCGGCTTCTGGCGGCCTTGCAGGGCCGTGCGGACCAGCCGGTAACGCAGGCGATGCGCTATGCGGTGCGGGGCGGGAAGCGGCTGCGCGGGTTCCTGGTGCTGGAAGGCGCGCGGATGCTGGGAGTTCCCGAGGCGCGGGCGGTCAGCGCGGCGGCGGCGATCGAGGCGCTGCATGCCTATTCGCTGGTCCACGATGATCTGCCCTGCATGGACGATGACGACCTGCGGCGCGGGCAGCCCACGGTGCACCGGAAATGGGACGAGGCGACGGCGGTGCTGGCGGGCGATGCCTTGCAGACGCTGGCCTTCGAGCTCTTGTGCGATCCGGCGCTTGGCTCGGCCGAGGTGCGGATGGAGCTGGTGCGGGGGCTGGCGGTCGCCTCGGGTATCGACGGCATGGTGCTGGGCCAGGCGCTGGACATCGCGGCCGAGACGGCGGGGCGGAGCCTGACGCTGGAGGAGATCACCGCGCTGCAGGCGGGCAAGACCGGCGCGCTGATCGGCTTTGCCGCCGAGGCCGGGGCGATCCTTGCCGGGGCGGACCGCGCCCCGCTGCGCGCCTATGCGGCGGCGCTGGGCCTCGCCTTCCAGATCGCCGACGACATCCTGGACGTGACCGGTGACAGCGCGACCCTGGGCAAGCGGGCGCAGAAGGATGCCGAGGCCGGCAAGGCGACTTTCGTCTCGCTTCTCGGGCTGGAGGCGGCGCGGGCCAAGGCGCGCGACCTGGTGGCCGAGGCAGAGGCGGCGCTGGCCCCCTATGGCGAGCGGTCGGCGCATTTGCGCGCCGCCGCCCGTTTTGTCATCGAGCGGCAGGCCTGATCGGCCTGTCGTCGAAGGCCCTTACAGCGACTGGATCTGGCCCTTCAGCGTCGCGATCAGGTTCGAGACCAGGGCCGGATCGAAGGCGACCGGGCCGCGGGCCGCCGGATCGGGGGCGAACATCACCACGTCGTCGAAGGCCAGTGCCATCTTCGTGGCCTGCTGCTTGACCGCCGGATCGCGGCTGAAGACCAGAAGGTCCAGCTCACCCCTTGCCGCCATCAGCAGGCTCCACGCCTTCTGATACTGCGGCACCGCCGTCGTGCCCGAGGGATCGAGCTGCGCCAGCGCCTCTTCGGCGTTCAGGATCAGGGCGTGGAGCAAGTCCTGTTCGGTGGGGGCCAGCGCCTCCTTTGCCTTCTTCAAGCCGGTCAAGGCGGCGATATAGGCCTCGTCCGTCCCGCCCTGGGCCAGCGCGGCGAGCAGGGGATCCAGATCCGGCGCGCCGGCCTGAGCCAGCGCTTCGCGGATCAGGGGAAAATCGGTCTTCCAGGCTTCCTCGAACTGGGCGGCGCCTCCGCCTGCCGCGCCTTCCTGCCGCAAGAGATGGCCGAGGAGCAGATCCCCCTGAATTCCGACCAGTTGCGCCATCACACTGGCGACATCATTGCTGACCACACGGAGGCGGGCTTCTGCGCCTTCGGCGGGAAGCCGAGGCAGGCCACGCCCCGGCGTTGCCGCTTCGGCGAGGGGCGCCGATGCCAACCCGGCGATCAGTGCCAGGATGGTCATGCGACTCCCTGCGGTGGCTGGGGTCAGGGTATGCGGGAGAGTCGGGATCTGGCTTGGCATGGGGTCCTCCACGGTCTTGCGCGGGAGCGCCCGGAGGCGGTCCCTTGGGTCGGCGCGGAGGAAACAGGAAATTGTGACCATTCTTCGCTAAGGTTGTGGCGATACTCGGCAGAATTACCACCGGCTGTAGACAAGCAGCACGGCCTGCGGCATTTGCGTCGGCGAAAGCAGCAAGATTGCCCCCTGTGACGATTCCGTCTAGATGCTGCGGAAACGGCCCAAGGGTTTCCGCGTGCAAGACCGTCCCCATACGCCCCTGCTTGACCGGGTGCATCTGCCATCGGACCTGAAGGCGCTGTCCGACCGTGAACTGCGGCAACTGGCCGACGAGCTGCGGGCCGAGACGATCAGTGCCGTCAGCCAGACCGGCGGGCATCTGGGGGCTGGCCTCGGGGTCGTCGAGCTGACGGTGGCGATCCATGCGGTTTTCGACACGCCGCGCGACAAGCTGATCTGGGATGTCGGGCACCAGTGCTATCCGCACAAGATCCTCACCGGGAGACGGGATCGGATCCGCACGCTGCGAATGGAAGGGGGGCTGTCGGGCTTCACCAAGCGCAGCGAGTCCGCTTACGACCCTTTCGGTGCGGCGCATTCCTCGACCTCGATCTCGGCGGCGCTGGGTTTCGCTATGGCGGCGGAGCTTGGCGGCGACCCCGGCGATGCGATTGCGGTGATCGGCGACGGGGCGATGAGCGCGGGCATGGCCTTTGAGGCGATGAACAACGCCGGCCACCTCGGCAAGCGGCTGTTCGTGATCCTCAACGACAACGAGATGTCGATTGCCCCGCCGGTGGGGGCGTTGTCTGCCTATCTGAGCAGCCTCTACGCCGCCGCACCGATGCAGGATCTGAAGCAGGTTGCAAAGGGGATCGTGGGCCTCCTGCCCTCACCCTTCCAGGAGGGGGCGAAGCGGGCCAAGGACATGCTGAAGGGCATGGCAGTCGGAGGCACGCTGTTTGAATCGCTGGGGTTCGAATATGTCGGACCGATCGACGGGCATGACCTGGACCAGCTTCTGCCGGTGCTGCGCACGCTGAAGGCGCGGGCGACGGGGCCGGTGCTGCTGCATGTGCTGACGAAGAAGGGCAAGGGCTACGCTCCGGCCGAGACGGCGCGGGACAGGGGCCATGCCACGGGCAAGTTCGACGTGCTGACCGGGGTGCAGGTCAAGGCGGCGTCGAATGCTCCGACCTATACCAAGGTCTTTGCCCAGAGCCTGATCGCCGAGGCGGAGCGGGACGAGAAGATCGTCGCGGTCACGGCGGCAATGCCGGACGGGACGGGGCTGGACCTCTTCGCGGGGCGCTTCCCGAAGCGGTGCTTCGACGTGGGGATCGCCGAGCAGCATGCGGTGACCTTCTCGGCTGGCCTTGCGGCGGGGGGGATGAAGCCGTTCTGCGCGATCTATTCGACCTTCCTGCAGCGCGGCTACGATCAGGTCGTGCATGACGTGGCGATCCAGCGCCTGCCGGTGCGGTTCGCGATCGACCGGGCGGGGCTGGTGGGCGCGGACGGGGCGACGCATGCGGGGGCCTTCGACGTGGCCTTCCTGGCGAACCTGCCGGGCTTCGTGGTGATGGCGGCAGCGGATGAGGCAGAGCTGGTCCACATGGTGGCCACGGCGGCGGCCTGGGATCAAGGGCCGATCGCGTTCCGCTATCCGCGGGGCGAGGGCGTGGGGGTGGAGCTGCCCGCGCGCGGGGTGCCGCTGGAGATCGGCAAGGGACGGGTCGTCCGGGAAGGGTCGCGGTTGGCGATCCTGTCCTTCGGGACGCGGCTCGGCGAGAGCCTGAAGGCGGCAGAGGCCCTGGCGACCCGAGGCGTGTCGGTGACGGTCGCAGATGCCCGCTTTGCCAAGCCTCTGGACCGGGACCTGATCCTGCAACTGGCGGCGGAGCATGAGGCGCTGGTGACGGTCGAGGAAGGCGCGGTCGGGGGCTTCGGGTCGCATGTGGCACAGCTTCTGGCGGAGGAAGGGGTGTTCGACCGGGGGCTTAAGTTCCGCAGCCTGGTCCTGCCGGACATCTTCATCGACCAGGCCAGCCCCGAGGCGATGTACCGGGTCGCGG
>JBKBVC010000121.1:3490-6030 GCA_046289805.1 Tabrizicola sp. | reverse complement strand
CGCGCTATCTGACCCGCGACCAGCCGGAGGCTCCGATGCCCGTCTTCCTCGACACCACCGACCCGGACTTCGAGTTCGCCTTCCGGAGCCTTCTCGGCCAGAAGCGGGAAGAGGCCGAGGATGTCGATCAGGCCGTCGCCGCGATCATCGCCGATGTGCGGGGGCGGGGCGACCGGGCGGTGATCGAGCTGACCGCCCGCTTCGATCACCTGACGCTGACGCCGGACACCCTTGCCTTCTCCGGGGCCGAAATCGACGCCGAGATCGCCCGGGTCAGTCCAGAGGACCGTGCCGCCCTCGAACTGGCCGCCGAGCGCATCCGCGCCTATCACCTGCGCCAGAAGCCGCGGGACGAAAGCTGGACCGACGGCACCGGGGCCATGCTGGGCTGGCGCTGGACGCCGGTCTCGGCAGCGGGGCTCTATGTCCCCGGCGGTCTGGCCTCCTATCCCTCGTCGGTGCTGATGAACGCCATTCCGGCCAAGGTCGCCGGGGTGGAGCGGCTGGTGATCGCCTGCCCGACGCCGGGCGGCAAGGTGAACCCGCTCGTCCTTCTTGCCGCCCGCATCGCCGGGGTGGACCAGGTCTACCGGATCGGCGGGGCGCAGGCGATCGCGGCGCTGGCCTACGGGACCGAGACCATCGCCCCGGTGGACAAGATCACCGGCCCCGGCAACGCCTTCGTCGCCGCTGCCAAGCGCCGGGTCTTCGGGCGCGTCGGAATCGACATGATCGCCGGCCCGTCCGAGATCCTGGTCATCGCCGATCAGGACAACGACCCCGACTGGATCGCGCTCGACCTCCTGTCCCAGGCCGAACATGACGAAAGCGCGCAGTCGATCCTGGTGACCGACAGCGCCGCCTTCGGGCGGGCCGTAGCCGAGGCCGTCGCGCGGCGCCTCGAAACCCTCGAACGTCGCGCCATCGCCGGGGCCTCCTGGGAGAGCCACGGCGCGGTGATCGTCACCCGCGACCTGGCCGAGGCCGCGGCGCTGTCGAACCGCATCGCCCCCGAACATCTGGAACTCTGCGTCGCCGACCCCGAGGCGCTGAGCCGCGAGATCACCCACGCCGGGGCGATCTTTCTCGGCCAGTACACGCCCGAGGCCATCGGCGACTATATCGGCGGGCCAAACCACGTCCTGCCCACCGCCCGTTCGGCCCGCTTTTCCTCGGGCCTCTCCGTCCTCGACTTCATGAAGCGCACCACCGTCGCGAAGATGACGCCCGCCGCGCTGAAGGCGATCGGACCGGCGGCGGAACGGCTGGCGACCAGCGAAAGCCTTCAGGCGCACGGGCTGTCGGTGCGGGTGCGGCTCGACCGGCTGAACGGCTGACGCCCCGCACCTTCACGCTTGATCCGCCAGACGGGCTGGGGCATCACGGTCCGGTCGCAAGGAACCGCCCATGACCAACCGCATATGCCAGATCGAGATCGACGAAAAGGGCCTCGCGCGCCCGACGCCCGAGATCGAACAGGAACGCCGCGTGGCGATCTACGACCTGCTGGAGGAGAATTCCTTCACCCCCGCCCACCGTCCCGACCGCGAGATGCCCGAAGGCCCCTACCGCGTGTTTCTGGCGATCCGCGAGGGACGGCTGGTGTTCGACATCGCCACCGAGGCCGGCGAGAAGGCCGCCGAGTTCCATCTCTCGCTCGGCCCCTTCCGCCAGGTGGTGAAGGACTATTTCCAGATCTGCGAATCCTACTTCGACGCGGTCAAGCGCCTGCCGCCCTCCCAGATCGAGGCCATCGACATGGCCCGCCGCGGCATCCACAACGAAGGGGCCGCGATCCTGCGCGAGCGGCTGGAGGGCAAGGCCGAGGTCGATACCGACACCGCGCGGCGGCTCTTCACCCTGATCTGCGTCCTGCACTGGGGCTGAGACCTTGGGCGACTTCCCCCAATCCGTCCTGTTCTGCTGCGACCACAACGCCGTCCGCTCGCCCATGGCGGAAGGGCTGATGAAGAAGCTCTACGGCCAGCGCGCCTATGTGCAGTCGGCCGGCGTCAAGAACGACATGGAGATCGACGGCTTTTCCGTCGCGGTCTGCAAGGAACTGGGGATCGAACTCAGCCGCCACCGCTCGCGCAGCTTCGAGGAGATGCAGGACTGGGGCGACGACCTGTCGCAATTCGATCTCATCGTCGCGCTCAGCCCCGCCAGTCAGCGCATGGCGCTGGAACTGACGCGCTTCCACCATCTGGAAATCGAATACTGGCCGATCCTCGACCCCACGGGCCTGGGCGAGACGCGCGAGGCGAAACTCGCCGCCTACCGCCAGGCACGCGACCAGATCAAGGCGCGGATGCTGGAACGGTTCGGGCCGCCGACGGAAGATCCGGGATGAGCGCGGCCGCGCCGCCTTAGCCGCCGGGCTTGCGTGCGAACAGCTTGCGGAACCGCGCCCGGTTGGTCTGGATGAACAGATCGAAGGGCGCGCCCAGCCGGCCGGCCCGGTCCAGCAGATAGATCACCCCCGCCACCGCCGCCAAGGCCGCGCCCAGCGTGTTGACGATGATGTCGCCCATCGTGTC
>JBKBVC010000121.1:0-3480 GCA_046289805.1 Tabrizicola sp. | reverse complement strand
GCCCGACTTCATCATGTTGAAGCCGAACAACGTGTCCATCGCATATTCGAACAGCTCCCACAGCGTGCCCACCGTGATCGCAAGGCAGAAGGACAGCGCCCCGATCGCCCAGGGCGGGGCGGCATAGCGGTCGCCCTCGAACAGCATGAAGATCAGCAGGAAGCCCAGGATGCCGAACCCCATGGCCGAGCCGAAATGCAGCGCCAGATCCCACCACCAGAAGCGGTTGTAGAAATCATAGACCTCGCCCAGATACAGTGTCGCCAGCACGAAGGCGGCGATGGCGGCCAGGAAACTCGGCGGCAGGCGCAGGCCGATCCGGCTGGCCAGAAGCCCAGGCAGCACCGTCAGCCCGAGTGCGGCCAGCGTGACGAAGGCCGCCGGCCAGACTCCGCGCAGCAGGGCGACCGCCGCTTCCAGCGCAAGGATCAGCCGGATCGTTGACAGAACAAGGGTCGAAGGTTGGGGCATTGCTGCTTCTTTCCCGGTCTGATGCCTATATTGGGGTCATGAGAGCCGATTCAAAGCCCGTCCTGCGTCTTGCCTCGTGGAACATCCGCAAGGCGCTGGGCACCGATCTGCGCCGCGATGCCGACCGGGTGCTCGCCGGGATTGCTGCGCTTCAGGCCGACATCGTGGCGCTGCAAGAGGCCGATCACCGTCTGGGCGACCGGCCCTCGGCCCTGCCGCGCGACCGGATTGCCGCGGCCACGGGGCTGGAACCCCTGCCCATCGGGCGCAATGCCGTCAGCCTGGGCTGGCACGGCAACGCGCTGCTCGCGCGGCCGGGGATCCGGCTTTGCGGCCTTGAACATCTCGACCTGCCGGGGTTCGAGCCGCGCGGCGCGGTGATCGCCGATCTGGACACGCCCGCGCCGCTTCGGGTGGTGGCGGTGCATCTCGGCCTGTTGCGGGCGGCGCGGCGGCGGCAGCTCGATGCGATCAAGGCCGCGCTCGGCCGGCAGCCGGCGCGCCCCACGGTGATCCTGGGCGACTTCAACGAACGCTCGCGCCGCGTGGGGCTGGGGCGGATCGCCACGCCCTTCGTGATCCTGCCGACCGCACCCACCTATCCCTCGCGCCGGCCCTTCCTGCCGCTCGATCGGATCGTGCATTCGCCGGACCTCGAACTGCATCCCCTGCCGCCTGGCCGGGCCGAGGGGCATCAGCCTTCGGATCACCTCCCGGTTCTGGCCGATCTGCGCTGGTTGTGACCCGAGGCGCCGCCCGGCCGCAGGCCGGAGCAAACATGCTTTCAGGATCCTTTACGTCCGCGAACAAGCGATTGTAATCAAATGGTAATCCGGAAATGTCCACCGTGGACAGCTCTCACGGGATGACCTCGAAGCGGTCCACATCGACCATGCCGTGATCGGTGATCTTGAGGTGCGGGATGACCGGCAGGGCGAGGAAGGCCAGTTGCAGGAAGGGTTCGTCCAGCGTCACCCCCAGCGACCGCGCCGCGGCGCGGAGGGCGACCAGCTTTTCCCGGACCTCCTCGAAGGGCGACAGACTCATCAGCCCCGCGACCGGCAGGGGCAGCTCGGCCAGGACCCGGCCCCCCTCGACGACGACGAAGCCCCCCTCGATCTCGACCAGCCGGTTGGCGGCCAGCGCCATGTCGGCGTAGTCCGCCCCCACCACGGCGATGTTGTGGTGGTCATGGCAGACGGTGGACCCGATCGCCCCCCTTTGCAGCCCGAACCCCTTCACGAATCCGGTCGCCCGGTTGCCGTTGACCCCGTGCCGCTCGATCACCGCGATCTTCACCAGGTCGCGGGAGGGGTCGGGCCGCTTGTCGCCGTCCTGGGGCGCGATGTCGAAACTCAGGTGTTCGGTGATGATCTTGCCCGGCAGGATGCCGATGACGGGCGTCTCCACCCGGTTGCCGCCGGTTCGGAAATGGGCCGCCTCGATCCTCGCCGACGTGACCGAGTTCCGCGCCACTGGCTCGGTCCCGGCCCGGGCTGCGAAGGCGGCGTCGTCGGCCACCACGCCCCCGGCCAGCACAAGGCTCGCGTGGCACCCCTCCAGGCTGTCGATCACCGCGATGTCGGCGCGCTTGCCCGGCGCGATCAGCCCGCGATCCTTCAGCCCGAAGGCCTCGGCCGCCGACAGGCTCGCCGCCCGGTAGACCGCGAGCGGCGCCGCCCCCAGCGCGATGGCCGTGCGGATCATGTAGTCCAGATGCCCGTGTTCGCCGATGTCGAGCGGGTTGCGGTCGTCGGTGCAGAAGGCGAGATAGGGCGAGTAGCGTTCGGTCAGCAATCCGGCAAGTGCATGCAGGTCCTTGGACACCGACCCCTCGCGGATCAGCACCCGCATCCCCTTGCGCAGCTTCTCCAGCCCTTCCTCGTACGAAGTCGCCTCATGCTCGCTCCGGATTCCCGCCGAGATGTAGCCGTTCAGGTCGTTCCCGCGCAGCAGAGGCGCATGGCCGTCGATGTGACGGCCTCCGAAGGCCTCAAGCTTCTCCATGCAGTCGGGATCCTTCATCAGGACGCCGGGATAGTTCATGAACTCCGCCAGTCCGATGACCTTGGGGTGGTCCATGAACGGCACCAGATCCGCCGCAGAGAGCCGCGCGCCCGTCGTCTCCATGTGGGTCGAGGGCACGCAGGACGACAGCTGCACCCGCAGGTCCATGACCAGCTGCGACGCGGACTCAAGGAAGTAGCGGATCCCCTTGATCCCGCAGACATTCGCGATCTCGTGCGGGTCGCAGATCGCCGTGGTCACACCGCGCGGGGTCACGCAGCGGTCGAACTCGTGCGGGGTGACGAGGGAGCTTTCGACATGCAGATGCGTGTCGATGAAGCCCGGCACGAGGACCTTGCCGGAGACGTCGATCTCCTTTCGCCCGGTGTAGCTGCCAAAGACGCCGACGATGGTGTCGCCGCAGATGGCGACATCGGTTTCCACCAGATCGCCGCACATCAGGTCGAAGACCCGGCCGCCCTTCAGCACGAGATCGGCCGGCACGAGCCCCCGGCCCTGATCGATTCTGTCGGCAAGCGTCGCTTTCGGCATGGCATTCTCCTTCCCGATCAGGGAAGCTGAAAGCCGACGCGGCGTCCAGTGGCCGTGACCTGTCCGGACCCTTCCATGCGCCCCCTGCGCGGCATTGCCCTGAAACTGGCCTCGGTGATGGTGTTCATCGTCATGGCCTCGCTGATCAAGTCCACCGCAAGCCATGTGCCCGCCGGGCAGGCGGTGTTCTTCCGGTCGTTCTTCGCGATTCCGGTCATTGTGGCCTGGCTTGCCTGGCGCAAGGAACTGGCGACGGGGCTCAAGACCGTGCAGCCCCTGGGCCATGTCTGGCGCGGGGTGGTGGGAACGATGGCGATGGGGCTGGGCTTCGCCGGGCTGGGCTATCTGCCGCTGCCGGAAGTCACCGCTATCGGCTATGCCGCGCCGCTGCTGACCGTCATCTTCGCCGCCATGTTCCTGGGAGAGGAGGTGCGCGCCTTCCGCATTTCG
>JBKBVC010000120.1:0-6033 GCA_046289805.1 Tabrizicola sp. | reverse complement strand
GGTTGTCCGGCGTGCCTCTTTCGTTCGGGTTGAAGGACCTGGACCTGGCCGGCAAACGCAATAACCCGCGGGCGATTGCAGGCTCCGGGTGAAAGGTTTGCCGGCAGGGTTTCGGCGCGGGAGGCCCTCAGGCCCGGCGCAAGCGGATCACCACATCCACGCGCGACACTTCCATGCCCTCGGGCACTTGCGGAAGGGCGGCGATCTCCAGTTCTTCCGCCGGGGCGTCGGTCAGCGCGTGGCTGTCCTCCCAGTAGAAGTGCGGGTGATCGTCGGTTCGGGTGTCGAAATAGGACTTTGACCCGTCAACCACGATCTCGTTCATCAGACCGGCGTCGCAGAAGGCGCGAAGGGTGTTGTAGACGGTGGCAAGGCTGACCCTTGCGCCCGCCTGCTGCGACAGGGCATACAGGCTTTCCGCCGTCACGTGCCGGTTCCTTCCGTCGCCGACCAACAGCTCCGCCAGCGCAAGCCTCTGGCGCGTGGGACGCAGGCCCCCCGCCTTCAACCACTCTACGCCGCGTTCGGTACTGGCCACCTGCCGCCTCTCGGGATGTTTCATCCGATATAGGGCCGCAAACCCGGCCCTTTCAATGCGGAATCATGGCATTCAGCGTGAAATCCCGGCAAATCCGCGCCGGATTGCCTCCCAGACCGCCGCCGTCACGACCAGCGCGCCCAGACCCGCCCCCCAGAACGGCAGCACAAGCGCAGTCTCGCGGGGCAGGAGGGTCTCGCCCATCGACACAACCACCCCTGACAGGACCAGACCCACAGGCATCATCCCCCAGGCCAGGAGGCGGTAGAGGCTGTTCACCCGGCCAAGCAGGTGATCCGGGATCAGTCGCTGCCGGGTGCTGACCGAGACGACGTTCCAGACAAAGCCCGAGAACTCCATGGCCGCAAGAGCCAGCCCCAGCGCCCAGGGCCCGGGAGCCAGCGCCATGCCGATGAAGCAGAGCCCCGAGACGGCCAGCATCCTTTGCATCGTCGCATCCGGCCCCAGAGCCCGTGCGATGCGGTCCCCAAGCAGGCTGCCCGCGATCCCTCCCACCGCACCTCCGGCCAGCGTCAGCCCGTAGGTCTGCGCGGAAAGCCCCAGGTTCTCCTGCGCATGGAGGACCATGCCGATCACGATCATCTGGTGGAACAGGTTCCACAGGCCCGTGGTCCAGGCGAGGGTCCGCAGCAACGGCATGCCGGCCAGGAAGGCAAGTCCCTCTGCCAGCTCGGCCTTCCAGCTGCGCCGGTCGCTGCGCGCGGCTTTGAACCGTCCCGCCAGTCCGGCGACCAGCACCAACGCCATGCCGTAAGCCACCGCGTTCATCCCGAAGGCCAGCGGCAGCCAGAGCCCGATCAGGAACGCCCCCAGCGCCGGGCCGATCAGCGCGTTGGTCAGAAGCTCGGCACTCCAGAGCCGGCCATTCGCCTGCTCAAGCCGCTCCTGCGGGACCAGCGCGGGCAGCATCGTCTGCGCGGCATTGTCGCGAAAGACCTCGGCCCCGCCCACGACCAGCGCGGCAGCCAGCAGCGCCGCGTAAAGCCAGGGCGCAGAGACGCCGTCGCTCGGGGCCGGGGCCAGCGGCAGCGCGGCCCACAGCGCCAGCATCGCGGCAAGGAAGGCCAGCGCCCGCACCGCGTCCATCGCCTGGATCAGCCGCCGCCGGTCCACCCGGTCGGTGACGATCCCGGCGGGCAGCGCCAGCAGCGCCCAGGGCAGGCGCAGCGCCACCGGCACCAGCGCCACCAGCAGCGCATCGCGCGTCAGGAGCGAGGCGATCCAGCCCCAGGCCACCACCGCGACCCCGTCGGCGAGGTTGGTCATCCCGCTGGCTGCGATAAACTTCTGCAACGCCGTCATGTCTGCCTCCCGCTCCCACCAGACTTGCCAGTCTTCGCCGGCGGATGCTAGGGAGGGTGACGGGGCAACTGAGGGACCACAAGGGATGGCGTCGTATCCGACCTACTTCGACAAGGAGGCGCTTCTGGCCTGCGCGCGGGGCGAGCTGTTCGGCCCCGGCAACGCCCAGCTCCCGGCCCCGCCCATGCTGATGATGGACCGGATCACCGATATCTCGGAAGACCGCGGCGAACACGGCAAGGGTCATGTGGTCGCCGAATTCGACATCACTCCGGACCTGTGGTTCTTCGACTGCCACTTTCCCGGCAACCCGATCATGCCGGGCTGCCTTGGCCTTGATGGGCTGTGGCAGCTGACCGGCTTCAACCTCGGCTGGCGCGGCTGGCAGGGGCGCGGCTATGCGCTGGGGGTGGGCGAGGTCAAGTTGACCGGCATGGTCCGTCCCGACCGCAAGCGCCTGACCTACTACGTCGATTTCACCAAGGCCGTGCAGACCCGCCGCCTGACCATGGGTGTCGCCGACGGCCGGGTCGAGGCGGACGGCGAGACGATCTACCTCGTCAAGGACATGAAGGTCGCCCTCAGCGAGGCATGAGGCCACAGCGCCCGTCCTTGGGCTCCAGCGGCGGCCTTGCGGCCCTTACAGCCTTGCCGCCTGCACATGCATCCAGTCGAAATTGCGCGACCGGCCCAGGCTGACCCAGCCCTCGGCCTCCCAGGCATGCCACCAGAAATCATAGGCCGGCGCGTCCAGGCTCGCCCGGTCGCGGCCCCAGTTCAGAGGGTTGCGCTCGGGGTCCCAGTCGATCGCCACCGCCCAGGCATGGGTGGACCAGCTCGTGCCGCCGCGCTTCCTGCGGTTTGCGAAGCAGCCGCCGAACAGGTCCAGCCGCAGCCGCTTCAGCTCGGCTTCGCCGTAATGGGCATGGACCTTCTGCAACACCCGGTCGAGGCTGGCGGCCACCTTGGAATGGCAGCCGATATGCGTGACCTTCTGCGACTTGTTCCACGCCAGCCGCAGCGTCCAGGGCACCCGGACGCGGGTGATCGGCGGGGCGCCCGGTGGGCCGTAGAAGGCGCGCATCGCCGCCTGGTTGCCGGTGTCGCGCGGCCAGCCATGGGGATTGGCGTCCGAAGGTTCGTCATCCCGCCAGGGCCGCGGCAGGCTGCCGTGGTCCAGCAGGTGCACCAGCTGCTCGTAGGCCTCCTGCGTTACCGGGCCCCAGAACCCGTCCACCGGCTCGCAGGGGATGCCGCGGTCCTTGCAGACCAGCTGGAACAGGATGACCGCCCGCCGCCGGGGCGGAAAGCCCAGGGCTCCGGCCGGGATCTCGGCCTGCCGGGCCGTCAGCGCGGCCAGCACCGCCGCATCGAATGCCGGCGTCACCACGCCGTCCGCCGGCCCGTTGAACAGGCCCAGCCCCTTCAGATGCGTCTGAACGATCGTCACCGCCCGTTTCAGCATGGCTCTTCTCCTGCAATGACCTTCTGAAAGACCCGGCTCAGAAATCGGCCGGCACGGCGATCAGGCCGGACCGGTACTTCTCGGTCCGCGTCCAGCGCGGCGCGCCGCCCTGGGCCAGCGGATTGAAGGGTGCCACCTCGATGTTGTCCTTCGCGATCATCTCCCGCATCGAATGCGCCTCGATCACGTCGCCCCTGCGCCCGGGAAAGACGTGATAGCCGGCATGGGCGATGCCGACGAAGAAGGGCACGTTGCGGAAGGCTGCGGGCTGGGTCTTCCTGAACCCGACCAGCCTGGTCACGTTGTCCACCTTCGCGTCGTAGTAGATGCCCTTGTTGACCGCGCTGGCGTAGCGCAGCGCATGGCCGCCCCAGACCGGCATCCACTTGCGCGGCGGCTTCAGCGGGTTCAGCGCCTGATCCTCGGCATCCCAGGCCGCGTTCTGGGACGGGTCGGGGTTCCAGTAGTAGAGCTTCCAGCCCAGCTGTTGCAGCATGATCTGCAAGTCTGTCCCGTAGAACTTTTGGTCGATCTTCAGCTGGGCGTTGATCTTCTTCCAGGTGTTGCCCATGCCCGTCGCGTTGAAGCCGCGCTCGCAGGCCTGCATCGCCAGCAGGATGCACGCGGTCGCCACCTGCTGGTCCACCAGGAACTCCGGCTTGCCGAACTTGCGCAACTGCGCCATCCGCTTTTCCCGCGTCCGGTGTTCGGGCTTGCGGTTGCCGTAATACTTCGACACCCCCCATTTCGCGTAGAATTTCAGGTGGTCGTCATAGACCCAGTCCAGGAAATCCGCTGCCGCATCGGTGAACACGTCCAGCGTGTCGCGGTGCCTGCGGATCTCGGCGGTCGAGAACATCCCCTTCGGAACGGATGAGGCCATGGCGTCGGCTCCTCGAACAGTGCTGAAATTCATGGAACAATGACCAGAGATTAGCACCAAACGATCAACAATGACAGTCAGGATTGCCGACTGGCCCGATCCGGTCGATCCAACCCGCTTGCCCCCTCCCCCCCACTGCCCTAAACAGGGCGCCAAGCCATGAATGGAGGCCGCATGCGCCGCGTCGTCATCACCGGGATCGGGATCATCTCGTCGATCGGCAATTCCGCCGCCGAGGTCGAGGCATCCCTGCGCGCCGGCAAATCCGGCATCGTCTTCGCCCCCGACTATGCCGAACACGGTTTCCGCTGCCGCGTGCACGGGGCGCCGAACATCGTGCTGGAGGACCACATCGACAAGCGCGACCTGCGCTTCATGGGCGACGGCGCAGCCTACTGCTATCTCTCGATGCGCCAGGCGATCGAGGATTCCGGCCTGACCGAGGCCGACATCTCGAACGACCGCACCGGCATCATCGTCGGCACCGGCGGGCCCTCGACCAAATCCTTCTTCCGCGCCCACAACATCGTGCGCGAGACCGGCGCGCCGAAGCGCATCGGCCCCTTCGGCGTGACCAAGGGCATGTCCTCCACCGCCTCGGCCTGCCTGGCCACGCCCTTCAGGATCCGGGGCGTCAACTACTCCATCACCTCGGCCTGCTCCACCTCGGCCCATTGCATCGGCAACGGCACCGAACTGATCCAGATGGGCAAGCAGGACATCGTCTTTGCCGGCGGCGGCGAGGAACTGGACTGGACGCTCTCCTGCCTCTTCGACGCGATGGGCGCCATGTCCTCGAAATACAACGACGCGCCGGAAACCGCGTCCCGCACCTATGACGCCAACCGCGACGGGTTCGTGATTGCGGGTGGCGGCGGGATCGTGGTGCTGGAGGAACTGGAACACGCCAAGGCCCGCGGCGCGAAGATCTATGCCGAGGTCACCGGCTACGGCGCCACCTCCGACGGCTACGACATGGTGGCGCCCTCGGGCGAAGGCGGCGAACGGGCGATGCGGCTGGCGTTGTCCACCCTGCCGCAGGGGCGGAAGATCGACTACATCAACAGCCACGGAACCTCGACCCCGGTCGGCGACATCACCGAGGTCGAGGCCATCCGTCGCGTCTTCGGCCGCGGGCAGACCCCGCCCATCGCCTCGACCAAGTCGCTGACCGGCCATTGCCTCGGCGGCGCCGGCGTGTGGGAGGCGATCTATTCGCTGATCATGATGAACGGCAACTTCATCGCCGCCTCGGCCAATGTCTTCACCCCCGATCCGGCGCTCGATCCCGGAGAGATCGTGACCACGATGCGTGACAATGTCGCCATCGACAGCGTGCTGTCCAACAGCTTCGGTTTCGGCGGCACCAACGCCACCCTCGTCATGTCGAAATACCTCGGGTAACTATCATGGCCGAACTTATGAAAGGCAAGCGCGGGCTTGTCATGGGCGTGGCGAACGACCGCTCGATCGCCTGGGGCATTGCCTCGGCGCTGGCGGCGGAAGGGGCGCAGCTTGCGTTCAGCTACCAGGGCGAGGCCTTCGGCAAGCGGGTCGAGCCGCTGGCGGCCAGCGTTGGGTCGGATTTCCTGATCGACGTGGACGTGACGAACGAGGCCAGCCTGGACCGGCTGTTCGCCGAAATCGGCCGCCGCTGGGGGTCGCTCGATTTCGTCATCCACGCCATTGCCTATTCCGACAAGGCGGAACTGACCGGGCGGTTCATCAACACCACCAAGGGCAACTTCCTGAACTCGCTGAACATCTCCTGCTTCAGCTTCATCGACGTGGCAAGGCGCGCCGAACCCCTGATGCCGAACGGGG
>JBKBVC010000119.1:0-6045 GCA_046289805.1 Tabrizicola sp. | reverse complement strand
GGCAGTCGAAGAAGCGAAGGTCGCCGGGTTCGAGCAGGGTTACACGGCCGGCTGGGACGATGCCGTTGCCGCTCAGCAGGGCGATCAGAGCCGGATCCGGGCGGATATCGCCCGAAACCTGCAAAGCCTGGCCTTCACCTTCCAGGACGCCCGCGCTCATGTCCTGAACTCCATCCGGCCGCTGATGCTCGAGATGACCAATCGCGTCCTGCCGGCAATCGCGCGCGAGGCGCTGGCACCGACCGTTCTGGAAGCGTTGACTCCGCTGGCCGAGGAAATGGCCGATGCACCCCTGAGCCTTGTGCTCAATCCGGCTGTGCGTGGCCAGGTCGAGAGTCTCCTGGCCGAGGCGACAGGCCTTCCGATTGTGGTCGAGGAAGAGCCCTCGTTGCCAGAGGGCCAGGTCTACCTCCGCCTGGGAACGGCCGAGGCAAGTGTCGACCTGTCCCAGGTCACCGCCGACATCGCGGCGGCGGTCCGCGCCTTTTTCACCCTCAAAAGCTGAGGAGCCCCATGGAAGACATTGCCGAAACCAACCCGTTCAGCCAGGTACCGATCGAGGTTACGATTTCGGTCGGACGCGCCCGGCCCTTGGTTCGCGACCTCCTTCGCCTGTCCAAGGATGCCGTACTGCAACTTGACCGAAGGGTGGACGACCCCGTCGAGCTCTATGTCGGCGACCGTCTGATTGCTCGCGGAGAACTGACCGAACTGGAGGGCGATCACGCTGGGCAACTGGCAGTCCGCCTGACGGAAGTCGCCAATCTGCGAGGCGGACTGTGAAGTTCTTCGTCGGCCTGATCGCGGCAACGGTCGTCACGCTGGGCCTGCTGTCAGGACCGGCGCTGGCGCAACAGCTGTCGATCGACCTCGGCGGTGCGGGCGGAGAGACGCTGTCGCTGCGGTCGGTGCAGCTCTTGTTGCTGATAACCGTGCTGTCTATCCTGCCGGGGCTGGCGGTGATGGTGACCTGCTTTCCCTTCATCGTCACCGTGCTGTCGATCCTGCGTCAGGCCATCGGCTTGCAGCAGGCGCCGCCCAACATGCTGATCATCAGCCTGGCCATGTTCCTGACCTGGTTCGTGATGGATCCGGTCTTCACCGAAGCCTGGGTCAAAGGCATCGAGCCGATGACCAACGGCACCATGGAGATCGGTTCCGGGCTCCAGGCGGCAATCGCACCGTTCCGGGCATTCATGGCGCTGCGGGTCGATCCCGAGACGCTGCAGACCCTGCAGGAATTGCGCTCGAATGCGCCAGTCGGGCCGAGCGAGGCGCCCCTGTCGCTTCTGGTACCTTCATTTCTTCTGTCCGAAATCCAGCGGGCCTTCGAGATCGGCTTCATGATCTACCTGCCCTTCCTGATCATCGACCTGGTCGTCGCGGCAATCCTGATGTCGATGGGGATGATGATGGTGCCGCCGGCTGTCGTCTCGCTGCCGTTCAAGCTGATCTTCTTCGTGGTGGCGGACGGCTGGACCCTGATCTCGGGCGCTCTTGTCCGCAGCTATTTCTGAAGCTGCGCCCGGTTCTGTCCACGGTGGACATTTTCAGATTATGCAGAAAGATCAATCAGATGCTCGTGGACGTTAGGAATCCGGAAAGCATCTTTCGCGGAGCCTCCCCCAGGAGGTCGTCCACGGTCGCCAACGCAGGTTCGGCGCCGGGCGCGAGGAGGGCACGCAAGTGCTCGACGAGCCCTCCGGCGGAGCGGGTCAGCCGAGGATGCGGCCGGCCGCCGTCCACCAGAACGGATGCATCTCCGCGAGCTGTCGGGCAGCGGCCGTGGCGGCGGCGGGCGTCGGGAAAAGTCCGAAATGCGTGCCGCCCGAACCGGACATCCGGGCCAGGAGACAGCCGGGCACGGCCTCCAGCGCCGCCTGGACATCGGCGAGCACCGGCGCGACCACCCGTGCCGGGGCCACGAGGTCGTTCCGGCTGTATGCTGCCAGCCATCCGGCGAAGGCCCCGGCAGAGGCCAGAGCGGACGGCGGCAGATCTGGCAGCCCCGGATTGTCGTGCCGTTCCAGCGCCGCAAAGACCTGCGGCGTCGGAACCGGAAGTCGCGGGTTGACCAGCAGGCAGCCCATCTCGGGCAGGGGCGGCAACGGTGCCAGACGCTCGCCGATCCCGGTCATCCGGGCGGGACGCGAGGCCATGCAGACCGGGACATCCGCGCCAAGTCGCAGGACGTCGGACATCGCGGGCGGGGGGCGTCCGGTCAGCCGGGCCAGCGCCCGCAGGGTCGCCGCGGCATCCGCCGATCCGCCACCGACGCCCGAGGCGATGGGCAGCTGCTTGTCCAGCACCAGCGCGGCATTCGTCACCCCCATGCAGCGGGCGGCGCGCAGGACCAGATTGTCAGGGTCGGCCTGGAGACCCGCGCCCTCCGGACCGGCCACGACCAGCGACAGGCCGCGCGCCGGGCTGGCAAACACCCGGTCGGCAATATCGGCAAAGACCACGAGGCTGTCGAGCAGGTGATAGCCGTCCACCCGGCGTCCGGTCACATGCAGGCAGAGGTTCAGCTTGGCGGGTGCCGCTTCGCTGACGGCCTCAGTTGCCATTCTCGGCAGCCTTGACCGGAGCCGGTGCAGTGCCCTCTTCGGCCATCACCGCATCCAGACCGACCTCGAGCTTGCGCAGGATGCGCGCCTTGTCCTTTTCGGTCGGGTTGAAGGACAGGGCGCGGCGCCACTGGAAACGGGCTTCCAGCTTGCGGTCATTCATCCAGTAGACATCGCCCAGATGGTCGGTGACGATCGGATCCACCGGCTCCAGCAGCGAGGCCTTTTCCATCGGCTCCAGCGCCTCGGCATAGCGACCCAGCTTGAAGTAGGCCCAGGCGAGGCTGTCGATGATATAGCCCTGCTTGGGGTCGCCGGCCACGGCCTTCTCGATCATGCCAAGCGCCTCTTCCAGCTTTTCGCCGCGGTCCACCAGCCCGTAGCCGAGGTAGTTCAGCACCTGCGGCTGGGTCGGGTTCAGCTCGAGTGCGCGGCGGAAATCGGCTTCGGCAGAGGCCCAGTCCTTCGATTGCTCGTGACAGATGCCGCGGTAGAAATACAGGACCCAGTCCTCGCGTCCGTCCGCCTTGGCCAGCTCGATGGCCGCCGAATAGGCGGCGACCGCCTCGGTGAACCGCTCCTGCCCGCGCAGCATGTCGCCCAGCGCGAACTGCACCCCCACCAGGTCACCATGCGCCCTGGCCAGGGTTCGCAGCGCCTCGATGGCGGCGTCGGTCTTGCCCTGCGCGCGCAAGGCCCCCGCACGGCCGACCTCGGCGGTGACGAAGGCCGGGTCTTCGGGTTTGAACTGGGCGTAGGTCTCGGCGGCAAGGTCGTATCGGTTCAGATCCTCCAGCACGCTTGCGATCATCAGCAGCGCATCGCTGTGGTCCGGGCGCAGGAAGCTGGCCATACGCAGGTGAAGCAGCGTGTAGACCGGGTCTCCTCCACCTTGCAGGGCCGTCGAGATCGAGAAGAAGACCTCGGCGATGCCGTCCCGCGCCGAACGGACCGTATCGAAGGGGATCGGCTCTCCGGCCTGAAGGCGTCGGCGAACGGGATCGACCATCGGATCCGGCCCGGTGCCGAAGCTGCGGTCCAACAGGGCCAGCGCATCGGCGTTGCGTTCCAGCTGGCTCAGGATCTGCACATGGGCAAAGACCCCGCGCCGCATCACCACGATCGGCCCGGCGGCCTTGCCCGACAGGATATTGTCCGCGCCTTCGAAGTCGCCGACCGAGGCCAGGGCAAGCGCCTTGTGGAAATAGCCGAAGGCCTCGTAGCCCGGCTTCCTTGCGACCGCATCGAACGCCTCGAGTGCCTCGGACATCTTGCCTTCGCCGACCTTGGCCCAGGCCAGGACCAGCTGGTTGGCGAGGTCGCCGACATCGCGCCCTTCTTCCGCCGCGGCCTGGATCGCGGCGTAATCCTCGCGCTGGGCCTCGTCGGCCAGAAGCAGCAGATCGGCAAGCTGGCTGCGCTCGATGCCCTGGTCCTTGCCCACATCGCGCCGCATCGCCGCAAGCTCGATTGCCGCAGCAATGTCGCCGAGGCCGATATTGGCAAGCATGGCCCCGTCCAGCAGCGACGGGTTGCCCGGGTCTGCCGCGATTGCCTTCGCATACCAGTCGGAAGCCGCGCGGAAGTCGTTCTCGCGTTCGGCGATCCGGGCCGCAATGTAGGCGCCGGTGTTGATGTCGTCCTCGGCATGGAGAGGTGCGCCAAGGGCCACCGCAAGCACCAGGGCGGAAACGGTGCGGGAAATCACGGAACGCATGGGCCTCTCCTCGACGGTCGTCCCGAAGGTAGCCCGGCGGCAGCGGTCGCGCAACGTGGCGCGGCCCGGCCGCAAGGCCCGGCCGGCGGGAATTGGACAAGCTTTCGTGAGTCGCCCCGGAAAGCGGTCACATGTTGGGATAGTTCGGCCCGCCGCCGCCCATCGGCGTGGTCCAGGTGATGTTCTGCGACGGATCCTTGATGTCGCAGGTCTTGCAGTGGACGCAGTTCTGGAAATTGATGCGGAAGGTCGCTTCCGCGCCCTCGCCCAGCACCTCGTAGACTCCCGCCGGGCAGTAGCGCTGCGCCGGTTCGGCATATTCGGGCAGGTTCACGCGGATCGGAACCGACGGATCCTTCAGCACCAGATGCGGCGGCTGGTTCTCGTCATGGTTGGTGAAGCTGAAGGCCACGTTGGTCAGCCGGTCGAACGACAGCTTGCCGTCGGGCTTGGGGTAGTCGATCGGCGCGAAGTTCTTTGCCTTGCCGGTCGCTGCCGCATCGGACTTGCCGTGCCGCAGCGTGCCGAAGGCGGTCAGGCCCACGGTATTCAGCCACATGTCCAGCCCGCCGCCCATCAGGCTGGCGACAAGGCCGTACTTCGACCACAGGGGCTTGACGTTGCGGACCTTCTTCAGATCCTTCCCGATCGGGCCGCTGCGGACCTCGGCCTCGTAGGCGGTCAGTTCGTCGCCCTGACGGCCCGCAATGATCGCGGCATGGGCGGCCTCGGCAGCGGCCTTGCCCGACAGCATCGCGTTGTGGTTGCCCTTGATGCGAGGGACGTTGACCAGGCCCGCCGAGCAGCCCAGGAGCGCCACACCCGGCGCGACCATCTTCGGGATCGACTGCCAGCCGCCCTCGCTGATCGCCCGCGCGCCATAGGCCACGCGCTTGCCGCCCTTCAGAAGCTCGGCCACCATCGGGTGATGCTTGAAGCGCTGGAACTCCATGTAGGGGTAGAGATACGGGTTCTCGTAGTTCAGATGGACCACGAAGCCGACATAGACCTGATTGTTTTCAAGATGATAGATGAACGACCCGCCGCCGGCGTTCTTGCCCAGCGGCCAGCCCATCGTGTGGGTGACGGTGCCCTCGCGGTGCTTGGCGGGGTCGATCTCCCAGATTTCCTTCATGCCCAGGCCGAATTTCTGCGGGCACTTGCCTTTCGACAGGTCGTATTTCTCGATCACCTGTTTCGCCAGGCTGCCGCGCACGCCTTCGGACAGGAAGACATACTTGCCACGCAGCTCCATCCCCGGTTCGTAGGCAGGGCCAGGCTCGCGCGTCACCGGGTCGCGGCCGAATTCGCCGGCGACCACGCCGACCACGGTGTCGCCCTCATAGACCAGTTCGGAGCAGGCCATGCCCGGGAAGATCTCTACACCGAGCCCCTCGGCAATGCCGGCCATCCAGCGGCAGACATTGGCCATGGACACGATGTAGTTGCCATGGTTCGACATCAGGGGCGGCATCGGCCAGTTCGGGATGCGGACTTGGCCAGCGGGGCCGAGCAGATAGAAGTTGTCCTCGCGCACCGGCACCTTGATCGGCGCGTCCATATTGCGCCAGTCGGGCAGAAGGGCGTCCAGACCCGAGGGGTCAAGCACCGCGCCCGAAAGGATATGCGCGCCGACCTCCGAGCCCTTTTCCAGAACGACGACCGACCGTTCCGGGTCCAGCTGCTTCAGCCGGATCGCGGCCGACAGGCCCGCAGGCCCCGCCCCCACGATCACCACGTCATAGTCCATCTTCTCGCGCT
>JBKBVC010000118.1:0-6051 GCA_046289805.1 Tabrizicola sp. | reverse complement strand
ACATCCCCTTCCAGCATGCCCACCCCGAGACGCTGAAACGCATGGCCCGCCCGGCGGCGGCGGCGCGGACGCTGGACGAGATCGCCGCCTGGCGCGCCATCTGCCCCGACCTGACGCTGCGCTCCACCTTCATCGTCGGCTACCCCGGAGAGACCGAGGAGGAGTTCCAGACGCTGCTCGACTGGCTGGAGGAGGCGCAGCTGGATCGCGTGGGCTGCTTCCGGTACGAGAACGTGAAGGGGGCCCGGTCGAACGACCTGCCCGACCATGTGCCGGAAGAAGTGAAGCAGGAGCGGTTTGATCGTTTCATGCAAAAGGCACAGCGCATTTCGGCGGCGAAACTGGCCGCGAAGGTTGGAAAAGTGCTATCCGTGATCGTGGACGAGGTGGACGACGAGGGCGCCACATGTCGCACCATGGCCGACGCGCCCGAGATCGACGGGAACCTGTTCATCGACGAGGGCTTCGAGGGGCTGGCTCCGGGCGACATCGTCGCGGTCGAGGTGGACGAGGCGGGCGACTACGATCTCTGGGGCCGTCGGCTCCAGCCCCGTTGACAGGCCGGAAGCCCGGCCCATCTTGCAGGGCACGAAGATGTTGCAGGAGCGCCGGATGTCCAACAGCCCGATTGTCGCCGCCACGACCCCCTTCAAGGTCGAGGTCGAGGAAGGCAAGTCCTATTTCTGGTGTGCCTGCGGCAGATCGGCAAAGCAGCCGTTCTGCGACGGCAGCCACAAGGATACCGGCCTGTCGCCGGTGAAATGGACGGCCGATACCTCGCGCACGGTGTTCTTTTGCGGCTGCAAGCAAACGGCGAAGGCCCCGATGTGCGACGGGTCGCACAAGTCCCTCTGACTGCCGACGGACCGCACGGCCGGGATCCGTGACCGGCTGTCGCAGCCTCTGGCCGGCGCGCCGGGCAAGACCATGTCGCTGCCCATGACCGATGAAACCCGTGTCCTCTACAATCAGGACTGTCCCGTCTGCCGGTTCGAGATCGAGGCCTATCGCCGCCGGGCCGGTTCGCTGGGATTGCCGATCCGGTTCGAGGGGCTCGACCAGGCCGGGGACTGGGGCCTGACCCCCGACCAGGCCGCCCGGCAGCTGCACGTCCGGCAGCATGGCCGAGTCCTGTCGGGGCTTGCGGCCTTCCGGGCGCTCTGGTCGGTCCTGCCGGGCTGGCGCTGGCTGTCGCGGGTCTGTGGCTGGCCTGTGATCCGCCCGCTGTCAGAGCTTCTTTATGCGCGAATCCTCGCGCCGGTTCTTTACCGCGCACATCTGCGCCGGCAGCGCCGCCGCCGCTAGGTCACCAGCACAGCAGCCCAGGCCACCCCCGCCGCAATGGCCGCCAGCGCCACACAGGCCGAGCCGCAGTCCTTGGCCTTCTTCGCCCTCGGGTCCGGCCCGGGCGCGATCATGTCAACCACTTCCTCGATCGCGGTGTTGATCAGCTCCGCCGCCAGGACGAGCAGCCCCAGCCCGAGGATCAGGCCGCGCTCGCCCGGGCTCAGGTCCAGCGCAAAGGCCAGCGCGGCGGACAGCAGGTTCGCCAGCGTCCATTGCCGGAGGGTCTTTTCCGTGGCCCAGGCGGCGCGAAAGCCGTCCCAGGACCAGATCACCGTGTTGGCCAGCCGCCGCGCCTCGGCCTGAAGCATCTTTCGCATGTCAACCTCCCCTACCCCCTGGGAAGCCTAGCGGCGGGGTCAGGGTGCGTCGAGACCCGGGCGCAGCGCCGCCAGAGCCGCGCGGGTGCAGGTTACGATATGGGCAAACCGGTCGCCGCCAAGGTTCACGCCGCCATACCAGCGCGTCACCACCACGATCCGGTCCGGCACGCCTTCGCGTTCCAGCATCTTCAGGATCAGCGCCCCGGCCCCGGCCTCGCCGTCGTCGTTCTTCAGCGGGCCGCCCTCGGTCAGGATCGCGGCCCAGCTGTGATGCGTGGCCTTGTCGAACTTGCGCCGCCGGCGCAGCTGCGCGAGGAAGGCCTCGATCTCGGCCCGGCTGCACACGGCGCCGGCCGAGGCGGCATAACGCGAGCCGCGGTCGCGGATCAGGTCTTCCAGCACGATCATGCCGGCGTCATACGGAAAGGAGGGGCGGCAGGCCAGAGGGGAAGACCGCCGCCCCCTGCCGCATCCGCACCAGGCGCAGAGCGGCCAGTTGCGCAGGGCCGACGCCTAGCCGAGCGCCTCGATCCCCGCCTTGTTCGGACAGAAGTCCGGCATCCTGCGCGCCGCGCCCGAGGTGCTGAGCCAGCTTTCGCATTCAGCCGCTCGGCCGCAGGCAGCGCAGCGGGCGATGAGATCCTCCAGTTCAGAGCGTTGCAGCCAGCCTTCCACGACCGCGCGCGGCAAGTTGACGCCCGAAATCCTTGCCATCCCGCGGGTAAGCCACCAGGCCCTCGGGGCCTCGGGATAACCGATCATCGTCGCACCCTCCTGAACCGACACAGCGATGCTGCCGGGCCATCGGGCCGGTCGCCTTGACGCAGATCAAAAGCCCTGGAGGCGCCGGACGGTCGCGGCCACCTGCGCCTTGCGCTGCGCATTCGGCGGGTGGCTGCCAAGAAACTTGTCGCCCGGATCCGGCAGGCGGTCGAAGAAGTCCGAGCCGCGCACCGGGTCATAGCCCGCGGCCAGGGCGATCTCGGCGCCCAGCGCGTCGGCCTCGAGTTCGAATTCCCGGCTGTAACTGCGGGCGGCGACCTCGGCCCCGATGTTCTGCGCGGCGCGGATCTCGTCGGGCGACAGGCCGCTGGCCTGGGCAAGGACACCGGCGAGGATCGCGCCCGACAGGGCCTGATCCTGGCGCTTGGGGATATGTCCGGCGATGTGGTGCGCCGCCTCGTGTCCCAGGACGAAGGCCAGTTCGTCGGCGTTGCGGGCATCGGCGATGAGCGCGAGGGTGAAGCCGATCACCGGGCGACCGGTGCGGTCGAGCGTCTGGAAGGCATTGGGCGGCTGCCCTGGCCGGTCATCGACCACGATGCGGAAATCGCAGTTCCGCGCGACCCGGCGGCTGCGACAGTAGCTTTCGGCCACCGGCTGGACCCTGGCCACGACCGTCAGGAAGGTTTCCGCCGCGGCGCGGGGCGGCTGGGTCGGGACGATCGTCACGGGAGCCACGACCGGAGACGGCACGGGTCCCGGTGCGGGCATGACGCATCCGCCCAGCGCCAGGGCAAGGGCAAGCGGCAGCGCGCAGATCTTCAGGAGACGCATCGGGAACCTCGGCGAAGTCCACGCAGGGTAGGCAAATCGCCGGGGAAGGGAAAGACCGCCTCACAGAGGTGTCATGGCGCCTTTAGCGTTGCCGAACCTGCCCGCCCCGGCTAGCCTTGTCCCATGTTCACCATCGAGCACGAATTCGACGCCACCGTGATCACCCTGGTTGACGAGGGCGGCGATCTGCCCCTGATGGAGGATGTGGTCATCAATGCCTTCGAGGATTGTGTCACGGTCGAACAGGCGGATCCTCAGACGGACGAAGTTCTGCGCATCACCCTGTCGATGTCCCAGCTGCGCGATCTTGCGGCCGCGCTGAACCTGCCCGAGGGCAGTTACCGTCTGGAACGCAAGGGCTGATCGGCCACGCCGGCCTGTGAGCGCCCAGAAGTGATCGCGCTGGCCCGCCCTGCGGGGCGAAACTGCTTGACCTTTGCCCGGGCCTGTCGTTGAAGCACCGCTGATCCGGAGATCGGAATGGTGGCGGGCAGATGGAAGAGCAGAACAACAAGAACCTGATCCTGGCGATGGTTCTGAGCGCGGCGGTCATGATCGTCTGGTTCGTGCTGTTCCCTCCGCCCGAACCGCCAGTGACCGCCCCGACCGAAACCGCCGCCGGTGTGACGGGCGATGTCGCGGCGCCGACGACGCCCGCCGCAGATGCCACCGTGCAGACCGAGACGACCCCGGCGCCCGAGGCTCCGCGCGTCGCCATCGACTCGGCCAAGCTCTCGGGCTCGCTGTCGCTGCGCGGCGGCCGGATCGACGACCTGTCGCTCAAGACCTACCGCGAGGACCTGTCGCCGACCTCGCCGAACGTGCGGCTGCTGGCACCGGTTGGCGAGGATCTGGCCTATTATTCGGTCTTCGGCTGGCTGCCGGGGACCGGGCTCCAGCCCGGCGAGGTGCCGGACGCCACCACGATCTGGACGGTCGAGGGCAATGCGACGCTGACCACGGCCGCGCCGGTCGTGCTGCGCTGGGACAATGGCAAGGGCCTGACCTTCCGCCGCGAGATCGCTGTGGACGAGAATTTCATGTTCACGGTGACCGACACGGTCCAGAACACCTCGGGTGCCGCAGTGACCCTGCAACCCTACGGCATCATCGCACGCCATGGCCTGCCAAAGCTGCAGAACATCTTCGTGGTGCACGAGGGCGCGATCCAGCGCGAGGACGGGATCCGCACCGAGACCGATTACAAGGACATCACCGAGCTGGACCCCGAACCGCGCGAAGGCGGCCTGCCGGCGATGGTGACCGAGGCCACGACCGACGGCTGGATCGGCTTTACCGACCACTACTGGATGACGACGCTGATCCCCGAACAGGGCAAGCCGTTCAAGTCGGTGCTGAAATACGTCCCCGATGCCGGGATCTACCAGGCCGAGGTGCGCGAGCCGGTCGTCTCGCTGGCTGCGGGGGCGACGGCGACAAGCTCGATGCGCTTCTTTGCCGGGGCGAAGGAATGGGCCACGATCCGCGCCTACGAACGCAATGACGGCATCGCGGGCTTCCTCGATTCGATCGACTGGGGCTGGTTCTTCTTCCTGACCAAGCCGATCTTCGCCGTCCTGCACTGGCTGAACGGGCTGATCGGCAACATGGGTCTCGCCATCATCGCGCTGACCTTCTTCCTCAAGTTCCTGGTGCTGCCCTTGGCCTACAAGTCCTATGTCTCGATGGCGCGGATGAAGGAGTTGCAGCCCGAGATGGAGGCGCTGAAGGAACGCGCGGGCGAGGACAAGCAGAAGCTGCAACGCGAGATGATGCAGCTTTACAAGGACAAGAAGGTCAATCCGGCGGCGGGCTGCCTGCCGATCCTGATCCAGATCCCGATCTTCTTCAGCCTCTACAAGGTGATCTTCGTCACCATCGAACTGCGCCACGCGCCGTTCTTCGGCTGGCTCAAGGACCTGTCCGCCCCCGATCCGTCGTCCCTATTCAACCTCTTCGGCCTCTTGCCCTGGGAAGCGCCCCCGACCGGGTCGCTGTTGCATCTGATCTTCATCGGCGTTCTGCCACTGCTGCTCGGCATCACCATGTGGCTGCAACAGAAGCTGAACCCGGCGCCGACCGATCCGGTGCAGGCCTCGATCTTCGCCTGGATGCCCTGGGTGTTCATGTTCATGCTGGGCGGTTTTGCCAGCGGGCTGGTGATCTACTGGATCACCAACAACACGATCACCTTCGTGCAGCAGTATCTGATCATGTGGAGCCACGGGAAACGGCCCGACATCTTCGGCAACATCCGATCGGCCAGGGCGGCGCGGATCGAGGCCAAGGCCAAGGCCGCCGCAGCGGCACCGAAGAAGGGCAAGAAGTGACCGGGGCAACCGGAGGGCTTCCGGGCGGGCGGGTCGCTCTCCTGGTGCGTCACCCGATCAAGTCTGCGGGCTACGAGACCCTGCCCGTGGCCGAGCTGAGCCCCGGCGCGGCTTTCCCCTTCGACCGCGTCTGGGCCGTGGCCCATGCCGCTGCACGGCTGACCGAACCGCCGACCTGGGCCCCGAAGCTCCAGTTCCTGCGCGGCTGGGGTTCGGCCGAGCTGATGGCGGTCTTCTGCTCCTCGGACCCTGACCGGGGCGAGGTGACCCTCAGCCACCCCCGCCGCCCGACCGAAAGCTTCCGCCCCGACGACCCCGCCGATGCCGCGCGGCTGATCGACTGGCTGCGCCCGCTCTGGCCGGAAAACCGCCCCGAACCCGCGCGGGTGATCCGCGTGCCGCGCCAGGCCCTGACCGACCAGGACCAGCCGCTGGTCTCGATCCACTCCACTGCGTCGCTGGCCGACCTGTCCGACCGGATGGGCGTGGCGCTCTCG
>JBKBVC010000117.1:0-6061 GCA_046289805.1 Tabrizicola sp. | reverse complement strand
GTCGTAATGCGCAGTGTCCGAGGCGAGGATGTAGGACCGCAGCATCAAGAGGCCGACGGTGGCGATCGGCTGGTCGGGACGCGGAAGCTGGGCGGGGTCGGTGAAGACGCGGGTCGGGTGGTCGGGGTGGTAGAGGCCGACATCGGGGTAATCGACGGGCGCGGCGGCCTTGACCTTGCGCCAGTCGCGGTTCGGGGCATAGCGGCTGACGAGGAAGCGGATCATACCCTCGATGTTGTCGTCCGAACCGCCGAGCCAGTATTGCATCGACAGGAACCAGGCGCGCAGGTCCTGGGCCTTGCCGGGAATGAAGCGCAGGATCTTCGGCAGCCGCCGCAAGAGCGTCATCTGCCTTTCGCCCGAGGAGCCGGAGGGCGACCTGGTCCCCCGCAGCTTCCTGAGGAAGGCCATGGCTCCCGAGGTGGGGAGCGACATGTCAAGCTCGCCCATTTTCGTGAGTTTCACGATCTGCGGGTCCGAGATGATGCCGACGAAGGCATCCAGATGGTCGCGGCGGGCCTGCATCTGCGGCAGGATCGCGGTCAGGTGTTCCTCGATGAACAGCAGGTTGGCGACGATGATGTTGGCCTGGGCCACGTCCGCGCGGGCGCGGGCCAGCGCGGCGGGGTTTTCGGCCCATTCGGCGGCGGCGTGGACCGAGATGGCGATGCCGGGGAAATCCCGGGCTAGCCGGCCTGCGACGCGCTGGGCGGGGCCGGCGGCATGCGCGTCGAGGGTGACGATGACAAAGCGGTAGAGGCCGTCCGCGACGGGGGTTTTCAGCTCCGGCGATGTGTAGCGGTCATCGCGCATAATGGGCCTTGGCCTCGTAGAGGGTCTCGATGCTGATTTGCGTCACGCCCTTTTCGGCAGCGTATTTCTCGGTGTTGCGGCGGGCCTTGGCGCGGACGAAGAAGGGGATCTTCTTCAATTCCCTTTCGGCATCCGGCAGCCAGTGCAGCGCCTGGGCCAGGGCCTGCGCGGCCTCGATCATCTGCGTTGCGGCGTCGGCGGTGGGTTCCAGGATCGGGGCGGGCGGTGGCGCGGCCCTGCCGCCATGGTGGCTGGGGCCGGCTTCGTCGTGGAACTCGAAATCCTCGCGGAACATGGTGAGGAGGTGTTCCTCAAGCCCCATGACCAGCGGGTGGATCCAGGTGTCGAAGAGGACATTGGCCCCCTCGAAGCCCATCTGCGGCGAGTAGCGGGCCGGGAAGTCCTGAACGTGGACGGGGGCCGAGATCACGGCGCAGGCGATGCCAAGGCGCTTGGCGATGTGACGCTCCATCTGGGTGCCGAGGATCAGCTCGGGCGCGGCGGCGACGATGGCGGCCTCGACCTCGAGATAGTCGTCGGTGATCAGAGGCTCGACGCCGTAGTCCTTCGCGGCGCTGCGCACGGCCCGGGCGTATTCGCGGTTGTAGCAGCCGAGGCCCACGACCTCGAAGCCGATCTCGTCGCGGGCGACGCGGGCGGCGGCAATGGCGTGGGTGGCGTCGCCGAAGATGAAGACGCGCTTGCCGGTGAGGTAGGTCGAGTCGACCGAGGCCGACCACCAGGGCTGGCGGAGGTTCCTTTCATCGACCCGGGCGCTGACCCCGGCCAGGGCGGCGACCTCGGCGATGAAGGCGCGGGTGGCATGTGCGCCGATCGGGATGGTTTTCGTCCAGGGCTGGCCATGGGTCTTTTCCAGCCAGCGGGCGGCACTCTCGCCGGTTTCGGGGTACAGCAGCACGTTGAAATGCGCGGCAGGAAGGCGGGCGAGGTCCTCTGGCGTCGCGTCGAGGGGGGCCGCGACATTCACGGCGATGCCCATCTGGCGGAGAAGCCCGGTGATCTCGGCCAGGTCGTCGCGGTGGCGGAAGCCAAGCGCCGTCGCGCCGAGGATGTTGCAGGAGACTTCGGAGGTGCGCTCGCAGGGCCGGGCCAGGGCACGGGTGAGGGCGAGGAAGGTCTCGTCCGCGCCGAAGTTTTCCTTGCGCGAGTAGCTGGGCAGGTCCAGCGGCACGACCGGGCAGGGCAGGCCCAGGGTCGCGGCGAGGCCGCCGGGGTCGTCCTGGATCAGTTCGGCCGTGCAGGAGGCGCCGAAGATCATGGCCTGCGGCTGGAAGCGGTCGAAGGCGCCTTGCGCCGCACGCTTGAACAGCGAGGCGGTGTCGGCGCCGAGGTCGGAGGCCTGGAAGGTGGTGTAGGTGACCGGCGGGCGGTGGTTGCGCCGCTCGATCATCGTGAAGAGGAGGTCGGCATAGGTGTCGCCCTGCGGGGCGTGCAGGACATAGTGGACGCCCTTCATCGCGGTGGCTACGCGCATCGCGCCGACGTGCGGGGGGCCTTCGTAGGTCCAGAGGGTGAGCTTCATGTCTGCCCTCCTGCCAACAAAGCGCGGCGGCGGAGGGGGCGGGAGAAGAGGCCCGCAAGGTCGCCGGCCTGTTCGTAGAAATGGACTGGCGTGAAGACCAGTTCGATCGCCCATTTCGTCGCGTGGCCCGCGGCCTCCAGAGGGTTGGCAAGGCCAAGGCCGCAGACGGTGAGATCGGGGTTGAGCGCGGCGTGGCGGTCAAGCTGGGCATCCACGTCCTGGCCTTCGGACAGGACCGTGTCGGGCAGGAGCGCGAGTTCCGGCTCCATCAGGCCGCGGTGGAGATAGGGGGTGCCGACCTCGACCGGCTGCATGCCGCATTCACGCGCGAGGAAGCGGGCGAGCGGGATTTCCAGCTGGCTGTCGGGAAACAGGAACAGCGTCCTGTCGCGCAACGTTCCGGCATGGGCGGCGACGGCCTTTCGGGCCCGGGCGCGGGGGGCGGCGGTGACGGCCTCGAAGGTTTCCGGCGTGACGCCGAAGGACTTGGCGACGGCGCGGAGCCAGTCGGTCGTGCCCTCCTCACCGAAGGGAAAGACCGAGACGATGCGCTGCGCCCCGCGGCGTTCGAGGGCATGGGCGGTGTCGGCCAGGAAGGGCTGGGTGAGGATGAAGCGGGTGTTCGCGCCGACCTGCGGCGCCTGGGCCGCGCGGCGGGAGGGCAGGAAGCTGACCTTGCCGATGCCCATCTGCGACAGGAGCGAAAGGCACTGGTCCTCGACCACGTCGGGCAGCGCACCGACGACCAGAAGGTTGGCCTCGTCGGTCTCCTCCAGGCCGGGCACCATCGCCGCAAGGCAGGCGTCCTCGCCCTGCGTGAAGGTCGTCTCGATCCCCGAGCCCGAGTAGTTGTAGACCCGGACCGAGGGGCCATGGCGGGCGTTCAGCCGTTCGGCGGTGCGCGACAGGTCGAGCTTTATGACCTCGGAGGGGCAGGAGCCGACCAGGAACAGCTGGCGGATGTCCGGGCGGCGCGACAGCAGGCGTTCGACCTCGCGTTCCAGTTCCTGATGCGCATCGGCAAGGCCGGCGAGATCCTTCTCTTCGAGGATCGCGGTGCCGAATCGCGGCTCGGCGAAGATCATCACCCCGGCTGCCGATTGCAGCAGATGCGCGCAGGTGCGCGAGCCCACGACAAGGAAGAAGGCATCCTGCATCTTGCGGTGCAGCCAGATGATCCCGGTCAGGCCACAGAACACCTCGCGCTGGCCGCGCTCGCGCAGGACGGGGGCGTGCAGGCAGCCGGTGGTGGGGGTGTCGAGGCTCATGCCGGATGCCCCCCCTGCGGCGGGGCGGACCCGCTGTCGAGCCGCGCGCGGCGCAGCTTCAGAAGGAATTGCGTCGCGTTGACGAAATAGGTCGCATAGGCCGCGAGCGTGACCGTCATCAGCTGGAGCGGTGTCAGGGATCCCGTCAGCAGGCCGTAGAGATAGAGGGTGTGCAGCGCGATGACGACGAAGCTGACCACATCCTCCCAGAAGAAGGCGGGGGCGAAGAGATACTGGCCGAAGACCACCTTCTCCCAGATCGCGCCGGTGACCATGATGGTATAGAGCAGCGCAGTCTTGGCGAGGATCGAGACGGTCGCGGCGGCGTAGCCATCGCCGGTTGCGAGATACCGCAGGACCAGGACCAGCGACACGGCGCATACCAGGAACTGCACCGGCGCAAGCACGCCCTGGACTGTGGTCCAGACAGTCGCGTCCCGACGGGCGCGCTGGCTGGGCGTGTACAGCGGTCGGTGGCGGGGGGTAGAGGCAGTTGCGGACATCCTAACGCCTCGAATTCAACCAGATTGACATCAAACCTAGTCAGGCTGCATTGTCTGTCAATGTAAATTTACACTCACCCGAGAGCAGGTTGCATGCCCAGGCGGCCGAAACATCGTGAAGATCGTCGCGTTGCGGTAGAAAATATCATTGTTAGTCAAGACAATATGGGGGCAAGGCCTGCATCGCGGCTGAAGCGTGTCAATTTTGGTGGACATGAACTGCAGATTGGGGTGTCATGAGATACGCGAGTCGCAGGCTTGTCGTTGCCAGGGGGCAATGGTAAAGTGGCCGGGCATCAGCGCCACCGCACGGAAGGGTTGCCGATGCGTGACAACGGAATATCGGATGCCGAGGTCAACTGCGGGCACGATACCTTTGCTGGCCTTGCGCGGGAGGCGCTCTACCGTTTGATCTCGGAGCGCAGGTGCCAGGACGCATCGGTCAGGCGCGAGCATCTGGACCACTTGATGCAAGTTCTGGCGAAGCACGGGGCATTCGACGCGACGCAGGTCCTCGACGAGATGGGGGTGTTGCGCATCGATCCGGCCACCGTCGCCTGCGCCTATGTGCCCGCTGCGGCACGGTCCCTGGGCGAGCAGTGGGAGACCGATCAGGTCAGCTTCGTCGATGTCACGGTGCGCGTCGAGCGGCTGCACGAACTGGTCCGCCGCGTCGATGAGATCCTTGACGTGGCCAGCCCCGTTTCCGGGCCCACCGCGCTGGTGCTGGTGGCCGAGGCCGAGCAGCACACCCTGGGCGCCTTCGTCCTGGCCTTGCAGTTGCGGGCGGCGGGATGTGGCGTCGTCGTCCGCGTGGCACCAGCCGCTGCGGACCTGATCCGGCTTCTTGCGGCAAACCGCTTCGACCTCGCGCTGGTGTCGATCGGATGCTCGGCCGCGCTGGAGTCGGGCGCGGCGCTGATCCGGACGCTGCGGCTCTTGTCGCGGGGCGAGATGTGCATTTTCGTGGGGGGATCGATCCCGATTCCGGACGACGGATTGCTGCGCGACACGGGCGCCGACCGTGTCTTGCGCGATGTTTCTGCACTTCTTGCGGAATATGAAGGGTGCAATCAGGGCCTGACACTTGATCGGGTGGGGCGCGAGACCCTAAAGCTGCGCAGAATGCCTGCCGCGAAAGGGGATGGAGTTGAAACGTCACGGTGACTTGCAAGCGGGCAAGGGTGGTCCCTCGGACGAGGTCCGGGCGGTCCTAGACCTGCTGGGTGCCGCGTGCGACATTGCGCTCGTCATCGGACCCGACCGCGTCGTCGAGGACGTCGTTGCGAACCCGCAGTCCGGACTGGCCGGCCTGGCAGTTGGCTGGGAAGGCCGCCCGCTGCAATCCCTGTTCGCCGAGGAAAGCTGGGCCAAGCTGAGCGCGCGGCTGGACCGGCCGGACGCCGGACCGGCGATGGAGCTCAATCACGCGGGCCCCGTCCAGTACGAGTTTCCGGTGCGCTACACCCTGCGCAGCTGGCAGGGCCGCGTCCTGATGATGGGGCGTGACCTGCGCCCCCTGGCCGAGGTTCAGCAGCAACTGGTCCTGGCCCATCGTGCGATCGGGCGCGACCACGAGGCGCAGCGCGAACTGGAAACGCGGTATCGCGTGCTGATGGAGGAAAACTCGTTCCCGCTTCTGATCGTGTCGGAGACCACGGGGCGGATCGTCGATCTGAACAGCTCGGCCGCGCGGCTTCTGGGCGCGGCGCGGAACGATCTGCTGAACGCCCCCGTCGCGCAGGAGTTCGACGGCCGGCGGCGGGGCGAGCTGATCGAGTCGCTGTCGCGCAACGCGACCAGCGACGCCACAAGCTATCTGGACCTGACCGTCCGGCGCACCGCGCAGCGGGTGAAGATCAATGCCAAGCTGTTCCGGGCCGCGCGCGACCGGCTGCTGCTGTGCCGGATCGGCCTGTCGGAAAGCGCGCAGT
>JBKBVC010000116.1:0-6066 GCA_046289805.1 Tabrizicola sp. | reverse complement strand
CACAGAAGCGGTGGATGGTCTGGATGCGCAGCCCGCCCGGTGTCTCGATCGCGCGGGCGAAGAGCTGGCGCGCGCGGGCCAGCCGGTCCGGCGTCAGGTCGCCCTCGCCCAGATCCGACAGTTCCCTGCGCAGGGCTTCCTCGGGCCGCATCGCCCATTCGCCGAGGCGCTGGAACAGGCGGTTCTGCATCTCGGTCGCGGCAGCCTTGGTATAGGTCAGGCAGAGGATGCGCGTCGGATCGACCCCGTTCAGGAGAAGCCGCGCGACGCGGTCGGTCAGCACGCGGGTCTTGCCCGACCCGGCATTGGCCGACAGCCAGGTGTTGCGCGCCGGGTTGGCGGCGGCGATCTGGCGGGCGAAGGCTTCGGTCATTCCAGGGCCTCGGGCGCGGGGTCGTCGGTCATCTCCCATTCCCCAAAGCGGGAGAGGTGGTCGTAGTCGCTCGGGTCGCTTGCCTTTTCCAGCGCGCGGCGGGCGGTGTAGCCCTGGGTCGGGCGGAAGTAGCTGGCCATCAGACCGCCGAAACGCTTCCAGATCTCGGCCACCTGGCCGGGTTCCAGAAGGATCTCCTCGGTCTTCAGCTGCGCCTTCAGGCCGACATAGACGACTCGGGCGACCTCGGACGGATCAAGACCGCGGAACCCGCCACCTTCGGCCATGGCGGCCAGAAGCAGAAGCTGCTTGTCGAAATGTTCCTGCTGCTTCTCGGTCGGCGGGGCGCCGGTCTTGTAGTCGATCAGCAAGAGCCGCCCGTCCGCCAGCTGGTCGATCCGGTCGGGCTTGCCGGTCAGGGTGAAGTCGAGCCCTGGCAGCCGCAGCGCGCCCTTCTCTTCCAGAAGCACAGGCACGCCCCCGGTCGAGGCCGAGAAGTCGAGGAAGGCATCCGCCGCCTTGGCCAGGCGCGACAGCCAGATCGTCCGGGCCAGGGGCCAGGCGACGCGGGCGGCCAGCACCTCTTCCGCGATGGCCAGCAGCGCCGCGCGATCCCCGCCGCCCTGTTTCAGGAACCGCTCCAGGATCTCGTGCAGCACCGTGCCGCGCAGGCGGGGGTCGGGCTCGGGGCGCAGGGGGTCGAGCGGGCGCAGCTTCAGCACATGGCGGGCGTAGATCGCATAGGGGTCGCGGATCAGGGTCTTGATCTCGGTCACCGAAAGCTGCCGCGGCCGGGCCGCGACCGGCGGCCGGGGCGAGGGGCGGCGGGCCGGGGCGACGCGCGATGTGGCGTCGAAGGCCTCGGCCAGGCGCAGCCAGTGCGCGCCGCGGTCGCGCATCGCGGTCAGCGCCTCGGGCCCCTTCTGGTCGGGCAGGCCTGCCAGGAGATTCACCAGCCGGTTCAGCCAGCGCGAGGGCACGGTTTCCGCCTCGGGCCCCCGCTTCGCCCGGGTCAGGACGACCCGGGGGGCGGCCACCGCCTGCTGCCAGTCATGCGCCGACAGGCCGATCTGGCGTTCGGGCAAGAGAAGCCCCGCCTCCTTGCGCATCGCGCGGTTCAGCCAGGGGTCCGCCGGCGGCTGCGCGGGCCAGGTGCCGTCGTTCAGCCCGGAGAGCACGACCAGATCCGCCCCCTGCACCCGCGCCTCGAGCGTGCCCCAGATCATGATGCCGGGATGCAGCCCCTCGGTCTCGCGCACCTCCTCGCGGTCCAGAAGGCCGAAGATCAGCCCGGCATAGTCCGTCGCCGTCAGCGCGCCTGCCGCCGGGGCCTCGGCCTCAAGCTCGCGCATCGCCGCCAGCGCCTTTTCCCCGGCCGCCTTCCGCCACAGCTCACCGCTGCCCGTGGCGTCGAAGCCGGCTGCCAGCCGTTCGGCCAGCCGCAGATGCCGCGCGACGAATTCGGTCAGCGGCAGGCGGCCCGCGACCTCCTGCCCGCAGAGCGTTTCCGCCAGGATCCCGGCCCAGTCCGCGGCCCGATCCAGCCGTGCGCGTGCGGCCCAGTTGCGGATGCTGTCGGCGGTGGGGAATGCCGGGCCGTTGCGGCGGATGTGCAATTCGAACTCGCGCGTCAGGATCAGGTGCTGGCCGCGGTCGCTGCCGGAAAAGGCCAGCGGATGCTTGAGCAACGCCAGAAGCGCATCGGCGGTCAGCCGCTGCCCGAACAGCGCCGCGACCTGTCGCAGGAGCCGCCCCGGCGCCGACAGGGCCAGCGGCCGCCCGGCGGAATCGTCGGGCCGGATGCCCCAGCGGTCCAGCGCCGCCGAGACGCGGCGGGTCAGGTCGCGGTCGGGCGTGATCAGCGCGGCGCGGGTGCCGGGGGTCTCGGCCGCCTCGCGCAGGATCAGGGCGATGGCCATGGCCTCGGCGCGGGGGGTCGGGGCCTCGACCAGGGTCAGGCCCTGCGTGGCGGCGGGCAGGTCTCCGAGCTGCGGCCCCTCGGCCAGCCACTGATGCGTGACCGGCGCCGGGCGCAGCGCCAGAGAAACCAGCCGGTTCCGTGCCGGATCGGGCGCGGGGGTCGCGGTCCAGGGCTGCATGTCCTGCGGTCCGAAGCCGAGCAGGTCCATGAGGCGCCGGGTGCGGAACTGGGGGTGGTCCTCGGCGGTCAGCACGTCGTCCATCCCCTCCCAGACCTCGGGCGGCAGGTCGAAGTCGTGGCCTGGCAGCACGATCGCCCCCTGCGGCAACCCTGCCACCGCCTGCATCAAGAGCGCCGCCGTCCCGCGCGAGCCGGTGGACCCGGCGAGGATCACCGGCCCTGGCGGCGGGCGGCGGGTCCAGGTCTCGGGCAGGCTGGCCACGGCGCGGCGCAGGTTGGTCTCGGCATCGGGCGCGTCGCTTGAAAGGGCCTCGGCGACGATGCCAAGGAAGGCCTGCGTCCGCGCCCAGTGCGCGGAATGGTTCGCCACGTCCAGGGCGGCGATGCGGTCGGGGGCGACACCTTCGCCCTGCATCTCGGCCATCAGGCGCGCCAGGCTGTCGGCCAGATCATAGAGCGCCGCGCGCGGAAACTCGGTTGCGCCAGCCTCCAGAAGCTTGTCGAGCAGCACCGACAGCACCAGCCGCCGGCGAAGGGGCGAGGTCGGGCGCGGCAGGGCCAGGTCGGACAGAAGTGCGGCCTCGGTCACCAGCATGAGGCGCGGCAGAAAGCGGGCGCCCCGCGCCAAGAGGCACTCGGTCACCCGCCGCCGCATCCGCTGGGTGTTCAGGATCAGCGTGACCTTCGCCATGGCCTCGGGCGGCTGGCCGGCGAGGCGCTGGACAAGTCCCTCAACCAGCTCGGCCGGGAAATCGGCGCCGGGCGGCAGGGCAAAAATCGGGCCGGGCTCAACCATGGCGGGCAGAGTGCAACAGGGCTTCGGCCTCGGCAATCCCGGCGGGATGGCCGACATCGCACCAGTCGCCGGGATGCAGGACGCCATAGGCCGTGCCGGCAGCGATCATCGCATCCCAGGGCCGGTTCAGCGAAAAGACTTCCTCGGGCATGGCGCTAATGCGATCCGGCTTCAGGATCTGGGCGCCGATATAGACATGATCCTCGCCCCCCTGCCCGCGCGACAGCCGCCCTTCGGCGTCCAGCCGGAAATCCCCTTTTGGCCCGTGCGCCCGCGCGCGGTCGAGCGGGAGAAGGAGAAGAAGCGCCTCCATCCGGCTTCCGTCCCAGGCCGCAGCCAGGGTGTTCAACGGGTTCGGCCCGGTCCAGATTCCGTCGCTGTTCAGCACCGCCACCGGCCCCTCGCCCAGAAGCGGCAGAGCGGCCTTGAGGCCGCCGCCGGTTTCCAGGATCTGCCCTGCCTCGTGGCTGATCGCCACGCCGCGACCGGCAAGATGGGCCGCCAGCTGCTCGGCCCGGTAATGGGTGTTGACGACGATGCGGCCCACGTCGGCCGCCTCTGCCACGTCCAGTGCATGGTCGATCAGCGCCCGGCCCGCGACCGGGATCAGGGGCTTCGGCCGGTCGGCGGTCAGCGCGCCCATCCGCGTGCCGAAACCTGCGGCAAAGAGCATCAGCGGGAAGGGGTAGGCGGGCATGCGGCGCGGATCCTGTGCAGGGTTTCGGGGCTTGGCGGGGGCAGAAGCCGGTCGCAGACGGCGCGCAGTCCGGCCAGAGCCGGATGGTCGAGGTTCCGTTGCAACTGGCCCCAGACGCGCGGGATCAGCGGCAGGTAGCCGGGCTTGCCCGCGACCAGCGCCAGCCGCACGAAGACCCCGAGGATGCGCAAGGCCCGCTGCGCGCCAAGCGCGGCATGGTGGGCGGAAAAGGCCTGCGGATCGGCCCCCGTCGCCGCGACGAAGCGGGCAATCATCGCCGCCTCGGTGTCTTGCCCGACATCCCGGCGCGCATCCTGCAACAGCGAGACCAGATCATAGCCCGGCTGTCCCAGCTGGCCGAGCTGGAAATCCAGCAGCCCCACCCGCGACAGCCCCGGCCGGGCGGGCAGCCAGATCAGATTCTCGGCATGGAAATCGCGCAGAATCAGCACGCGCGGGCCGTCGGCATGGGCCTCGAGCACGCCGGTCAGGACGGCGTGAAACTCCGATGGGTCGGGGCTGACGCCGGTCGCCGCCCGGGCATACCAGTCCAGCGCGAAGGTCGCCGCCTGCGCCCAGTCGGCGGCCGAGAGATCCGGCAGGCCACCTGGCGGCGGGGCGGACTGGAGATGCAGGAGGACATCGACGGCGGCGGCGTAAAGTTCGGCCTCGCGGGTCGGGTCGGCGGCGATCAGGCGGGCGAAGAGGTCGTCGCCCAGATCCTCGAGCAGCAGGAAACCGCGCGGCAGATCCTCGGCCAGCACGCGCGGTGCGGACAGGCCCAACCCGCGCAGATGCCGGGCCATGGACGAAAAGGCCACCGGGTCGTCCGCCCCGCCGGGCGGGTTGTCCATCAGGACCGCTGTCGCCGCGCCCAGACGCAGCCGCTCGTAGCGCCGGTCCGAAGCGTCGCCCGCCAGATGCCGACGCTCGGCCGCGCCCCAGCCGGCCCGGTCGAGGAAGGCGGTCAGCTCGGCCGCGCGGTCAGCCATGCAGGAGCGCCCCTGCCAGTCCGCCCCGTCCGCCACTGATAATGGCGCGGCGCCCCTCGCCCGCAGCCTCCAGCCGGATCGTCAGCGCCCCCGCCGGGCGGTGGCTGCCCAGCCGGTCGGGCCATTCCACGAGGCAGATCGCCGTCTCGAAGGCCTGGTCCAGCCCCAGTTCCCAGACCTCGTCCGGATGGGTCAGGCGGTAGAGGTCGGCATGCCAGATCTTGGCCTCCGCATCGGGATAGACCTGCACCAGGGTGAAGGTCGGCGAAGGCACTTCCTCGGCCTCGCCCAGCCTTGCGCGGATGAAGGCACGGGCCAGGCAGCTTTTCCCCGCGCCGATCGGGCCCTCAAGAAGCACCACGTCGCCCGGTCGCAGAAGTTCGGCCAGACGGCGACCAAGCGACTCTGTCGCGGTAGCGTCGGGCAAGGCCAGGGTCAGCGTGGGATCGGCATCGGCGGACATGCCGCGACTGTAGCCGGCCCGACTGCCGCCGCAAGTCTCAGGCCGTCATCTCCTCGCGCAGCCGGCGGTCGGGAACCGTGGTCAGAGGTGCGGCGACCTGATGCCGGAAGGTGATCATCGTGGCCCCGCCTGTCAGCGGCCGGAAGCGGCACGAGACCAGCCGCCCGTCCAGCAGCCGCACGTCGCCTTCCCAGGGCGTGCGATCCCCACCGCTGGTGACGAAGTCGGTGGCGTCGTCCCACAAGAGCGTTGCCGCCGAATGGTCGCGCCACCAGGCCGACAGCGTGGTGATGCTGGCCTCGGACAGAAGCACCTGCGGATCATGCTGCCACAGCCGTGCATAGGCTGCGTTCGACATCACCAGTTGCCCGCCCTGCGAAAACACGGCGACCCCGTCCTCGACCGCGTCGATCACCGACTGCCCCAGTTCCAGGTCCGCCCGGTAGCGGCGGGTGCGCGTCATCTCGTTCGAGATGTCCTCGAACATGAAGGCCAGCGCGCCGTTCGGATGCGGGCGGCCGATGACGCGGTAGGTCTGGCCGCCCGGCAGGCTCCAGGTCTCCTCGAAGATGCCCATGCTCGCCTCTTCCTCGAGCCGCGCCAGCTGCTTGCGCCAGCTGCGGTAGTCGCGCGGTTCCGGGATC
>JBKBVC010000115.1:0-6075 GCA_046289805.1 Tabrizicola sp. | reverse complement strand
GAATGCGAACGCCGCGACCGCAAGGGGCTCTACAAGCTGGCGCGCGAAGGCAAGATCAAGGAATTCACCGGGATCTCCGACCCCTACGAGGCGCCCGAGGCACCGGAACTGCGCGTGGACACCGAGAATGTCGATGTCGATCACTGCGCGCATCAGGTGCTCTTGAAGCTGGAACAGATGGGCCTGATCCGGGCCTGACGCGGGAAGCCTCGCTCCTACCCTCCCCCACGTGGGGGAGGGGCCGAAGGCCTAATCGGCCCGCGTCATCCGGCTCAGCGTGCCGTCCTTCAGCACGATCTGATGATAGATCGCCAGCGTGGCATGGCCCAGGGCCAGCAGCATGAGCAGATTGGCAAAAAGCCCGTGGATTTCGCCGGTCTCCAGGCCCAGGAACCAGGCGCTGATGCCGCCCATCGGCACGGCGATCATCAGGACGTAGAGCGCAAGGTGCACCCAACCCGCCGCGCGGGCCTGAAGGCTGCCCGCCTCGCCGGCGGGTTCGGGCGCGCCACGGCCCAGCCGCACCAGCACCCGCAGGACCGCCAGCGCCAGGATGGCCAGCCCCAGCGCGACATGCGGGACGAAACCGGCCGTGCCGCCGTCTTCGATCCGCTCCAGTGCCTCTTTCGCGCCTTCGCCGGTGAACCAGGCGACGGCAAGCAGCACGGCAATCAGCCAGTGCAGCACGATCTGAAGGCCCGAATATCCGGCCGTTGTTCGCATGTTGACCTCCGCTGGCGACAGACCCGATACGACATGGACCCTAGGTTCCGTCGTGGAGCCGAGCGAGCCTTTCATACTTTTGCCGCAGATTGTCGCCACTACAGCGGCAATTCAAGCAACAAGAAGCGACGATGCTGGAAACACTCTCCAAACTGCTGCGAGACAGCTGGACAGATGGCCTCGAGGCTCTTGAAAGCCTTCTTCCGGTCGCCGCATTCTTTCTGGCGCTGGGCATGCTGGTCAAGCGTAGCGCAGTCTTTACCGACATGCGCCGGGCTGCGGCAGAAACCGGGCTGAACCTGAAGATCCTGGTCTTCAACCTGATCGTCGTCGGACCCCTGATCGTGGTCCTGTCACAGGCTCTGGTCTGGATCGTCTATGCGCAAGGCATCTCCCTGATCGACAGTTCGGCGTGGATCGGTGCTCCGGCGCTGCCTGTCATGCTGCTTGGCATCTTCGTGGGCGATTTCGTCGGCTACTGGCGGCATCGGCTTGAACACACCCGTTTCCTCTGGCCCAGCCATGCCGTCCATCATTCCGATACGGAAATGACCTGGCTGACCCTGGAAAGGTTCCACCCGATCAACCGCATCACCACATTCGTGATCGACACGTCGGCCCTGTTGCTGCTTGGACTGCCCGCCGAGGCGGTGATCGCGAACAACCTGGTGCGGCACTACTACGGCTATCTGATTCACGCCGACCTGCCCTGGACCTATGGTCCGCTTGGCAAGATCCTTGTGTCTCCGGCAATGCATCGCTGGCATCACGCCGCCGACAAGGCCGCGTTCGACACCAATTATGCAACCGTGTTCGCGATCTTCGACCGGGCTTTCGGAACCTTCCGAGTGCCGGGTCCCTGCACGGTTCCATTGGGCGTCACCGACCGCATGGCGCCGACCCTGGCCGGACAGATCGGCTATGCCTTCACGGCCAGGGCCTACCGCCGCAGATCGGTCAGGCCGCCCGCGCCCACCACGACCGAGGTGGCCAAGGTTCCCGGCGAATAGGGATCAATGCACGCTGACCGGCGTGAAGTCATGCTCGCGCGCCAGATGGAACGCGAGCCTGCGATCGGCGACCAGCGCCAGCTGTCGCCCATCGGCTCCGTGGACAGACCAGATCACCTCCAGCCCGTCTATCTGTTCGCGCACTTCCTCCGGCAGGTCCGTCACCGGTACCTCGCGGACATAGACAATGCGGTCGGCGCTCTGCGGCAACCCGTTGAATGGCGTGTTCATGTCTTGCCCCCTTCCTTGTGGCTGGCATCCTTGCGACCGATCCGGATCGTCTGCACCACGGTCTCCGGCACATGGCGGCGCAGGTCGACGTGGAGCAGCCCGTTCTCCATCGTGGCCCCCGCGACCTCGACCCCGTCGGCCAGAACGAAACTGCGCTGAAAGGCGCGGCTGGCGATGCCCCGGTGCAGGAACACCCGTTCCCCCGCGTCATCGGTCTGGCGCCCGCGGACGACAAGCTGCCGGTCCTCGACCGTGATCGACAGGTCCTCCTCGCGGAAGCCCGCAACGGCCAGGGTGATCCGGTAGGCGTTGTCCGCCACCGCCTCGATGTTGAACGGAGGATAGCCCTCGGCCCCCGATTTCGCGGTGCGTTCGACAAGCCGTTCCAGCTGTTCGAACCCCAGAAGAAACGGGTGGGCCCCAAAGCTCAGTTTCGTCATCGGACAGTCCTTGGCATAAGCGACGGTTCGGTCAGTGCGGCCCCGAAATCAGGCACCGCACCGTGTGAATATGGGGCCGACGGTCAGGCCCCGCAAGGCCCCGGACACGGGCCGCGGAGGCCGATTTCTGCGAGAGTTTCGGCAGAAACCTTCCCGCAAGGGCGGTGCTTTCCTATATTCTGGGCGCAAGGCAGGAACCGATTCGCCAGACCCATGAACGCTCCAACCGAACTCAGCCACGAGGAAATGCTCGGCATCCGGCTTGAAGTCCTGCGTCGCCAGCACCGCGACCTGGATCAGGCCATCCACGCGCTTGAGGAAACGGGTCGCCCCGACCAGCTGACCCTGCGCCGGCTGAAAAAGCAGAAGCTGGCGCTGAAGGACCAGATCGTGAAGATCGAGGACATGCTGATCCCCGACATCATCGCCTGAAGCCCAATCTGGGCATCAGCCCCGATCCCTCGGCCAGCCGGACCATCGCCTCCAGGATCATGCCGTCGTCGGCCCGGACGGTCACGGCATGAAGCGCGTCATCCTGGGCCACGCTCAGAAGGTAGTCCGGCCGCGCTCCGGGTTCGCAGGAGCTCGAACCTGTCGCGGTTGTCGGCCACACCCACAGCACCAACCTGCAAGATGCCGTATGACCCGCTCCGCTTTCCCCGAAAGTGGCATTTTCGCGGGCCAGGAGAAGCCAACCGCGCCCGCCCCCTTTCGCCGGCCCCCGTCCTTCGTGTAAGGCAGGCCCGACAGACAGGAGGCGCGGATGGCTCACGTCGGGATCATCATGGGGTCGCAAAGCGACTGGCCAACGATGAAGGCTGCTGCCGAGGTCCTCGATGAGCTGGGCATCCACTATGAGACGAAGATCGTTTCGGCCCACCGCACGCCCGACCGGCTGTGGGAGTACGGCAAGACGGCCGTCGCCCGGGGCCTCAAGGTCATCATCGCCGGCGCAGGCGGGGCGGCGCATCTGCCCGGCATGATGGCGTCCAAGACCCGGCTGCCGGTGATCGGCGTGCCGGTTCAGACCAGGGCGCTGTCGGGCGTCGATTCGCTCTATTCGATCCTCCAGATGCCCAAGGGCTACCCGGTCGCCACCATGGCCATCGGCGGGGCGGCCAATGCTGGCCTGATGGCCGCCGCGATCCTGGCCGTCTCCGACCCCGCCATCGCCGCGCGGCTCGACGCCTGGCGCGAGGCGCTGTCGGCCTCGATCCCCGAGGAGCCTACGGATGACTGACGCCCTGCCGCAAGGCGCGATCATCGGCATCCTCGGCGGCGGGCAGCTGGGCCGGATGCTCTCCGTGGCTGCCAGCCGCCTGGGCTATCGCTGCCACATCTACGAACCCGGCGCGGCCCCGGCCGGAGACGTGGCCCATGCGGTGACCACCGCCCCATACGAGGACGAAGCCGCGCTGCGCGCCTTCGCCGCGTCGGTCGATGTCATAACCTACGAATTCGAGAACGTTCCCACCTCGGCGCTGGACCTGCTGGAATCGCTGCGACCGATCCGCCCAAACCGGCGGGCGCTGGCCGTCAGCCAGGACCGGATCAGTGAAAAGTCCTTCCTGAACGATCTCGGGTTGCAGACCGCCCCCTGGGCCGCCGTGAACTCCGAGAGCGACCTGCGCGCCGCCGCCGATCGGCTGGGCCTGCCGGCGATCCTGAAGACCACGCGGCTTGGCTATGACGGCAAGGGCCAGGTCAGGCTCGAGGCCGAGGCCGGGATCCCCGCCGCCTGGGCCGCGATGCACGGCGCGGCCTCGGTGCTGGAGGGCTTCGTCGCCTTCGAGCGCGAGGTCAGCGTCATCGCCGCGCGCGGTCTGGATGGCTCGGTCGCCTGCTATGATCCCGGTGAGAACGTGCACCGCGAGGGCATCCTGCGCACGACGACGGTGCCCGCACGCATAACGCCCGGCCAGCGCGCCGATGCCGTCCTGATCGCCGCCCGCATCCTGAACGCGCTCGATTATGTGGGTGTGATGGGGGTGGAGCTTTTCGTCACCCCCCGCGGGCTGCTGGTGAACGAGATCGCCCCCCGCGTGCACAATTCCGGCCACTGGACGCAACAGGGCTGCACGGTGGACCAGTTCGAACAGCATATCCGCGCCGTGGCGGGCCTGCCGCTCGGCGACGGCAACCGCCATGCCGACGTAGTGATGGAGAACCTGATCGGCGACGACCTGCTGCGGGTGCCCGACCTCTTGAAGGCCCGCGACACGGCTGTCCATCTGTACGGCAAGGGCGCGCCCCGCCCCGGCCGGAAGATGGGCCATGTGAACCGCATCATCCGCGCCTGACGCCTCCTCGTGCGCCTGCGGCTTCTCGTCGGAGGGCCCTCGCGAGGAGAAGCCGCAGGCGCAGGACGAGCCTCAGCGCAGGAACCGCCCTTCGCGCAGGAAATGGATCACCTGGCGGATCACCGTCGGGTTGACCATCATCCAGGTGTGGCTGACCGGCAGCGTCAGGTGGTCCGCCATTCCCTCCAGCCGCGTCGAGGCAACCGTCACCTTGCCGTCGTCCGGCCCCGGCAGGATCTGGCTGAACCAGGGGCTGACCGAATGCGTCCCCGCGATGATCCCCAGGGGGAAATCGGCCGGGGGCAGTCGGTTCGGCCAGCTGTCCGGCCCGGTGCCCAGCGACAGGCCGGCGGGACCGTTGATCATCCGGAACACCTTCCAGTCGCCGAAATGATCCACAAGTTCCGACCCGTGATTGGGCGGAGCCAGCATCACCACGCGGCCCAGCCCCGGCGGATGTCCCCGCGCCAGCCAGTCGCGCACCAGGATCCCGCCCATCGAATGGGTGACGAAATGGGTCGTGCCCGCGAAGGCTTCGCCATGGGCGCGGGCGACCTCGGCCACCAGCGCCTCGGGCGCGGCCCTGGTGGACGGGTAGGAGGCGGGCGCCACCGCATAGCCCGCCGCGCGCAACGCCAGTCCCATGGCCGCCAGCGACCGCGCCGACCGCGCCAGTCCATGCACAAGGATCACCCGCTCGGTCGGGGTGCTTCCGGCCGGGCGGTCGGCGGGCAGTCGAAAGGGCGGACGCAGGCGCATGACGGGACCATGCGCCGCTGCCCCGCGCCTGGGAAGGGGTGGAGCGCCTGACCTTGCGTCGCGGGTCGCACTGGACTTTCGCCTGCGGCCCGCGCAAGCCTTGGTCCACCATGGCCCGCTTCACGCCCCGCATCGCCGTCCGCGCCCTGATCCTGCACCAGGACCGGCTTCTGCTCGTCAACGCCTACCCTGGCGCGCGGCTGGGCCTGTGGTGCGCCCCCGGCGGCGGCTGCGAGGCGGGACAGTCGCTGCCGGAGAACCTTTGCCGCGAGGTCAGGGAGGAAACCGGCCTGATCATTGCCGTCGGCCCTCCGGCCCTGGTGAACGAGTTCCACGACCCCGACACCGGCTTCCACCAGATCGACCTCTTCTTCCGCTGCACCCTTCTCGCCGGTGGGCTGGACGACCGCTGGACCGATCCCGAGGGCGTGGTCACCGACCGCCGCTTCTTCAGCCGCACCGAACTTGCCGCCGGTCATGTGCGCTTCAAGCCCGACAGCCTGCCCGAGGCCGCCTGGGGAGCCGGCGCCGCCCTTTACGACCCGCTGGAAGCTATCCTCAACTGAGCCGGGCCTTCGTCAACGAGGATGCCGGCGCCGACCGTCCCGATCT
>JBKBVC010000114.1:0-6094 GCA_046289805.1 Tabrizicola sp. | reverse complement strand
CACCGCGCCCGGCACGCCCGAACCCGCGACGACCTCGGCCAGGCCCACGGCCCAGACCTGACCCGCAGCCTCGACTTTGGGCACCGCGAGCGGGTTGCGGTAACCGCCATGATCGAGCGCCCGCACCCGGCGGGCCACCGCCTCGGCCGGTTGCGCGAAATCCAGCCGTCCGGCGGCAGAGGGCCGGTCCGACCGCATCCAGACCTTGCGCAGGCCGGGGGCCTGCGGCTGCCGCGGCTGGGCACCTGCCTCGAGCGCCGCCATCACATCGGCGAAACTGTCCAGCGCCGCGCTGAAGCAGCGGGCGTTCAGGGTGAAGGCGGTGTCATCGGGCTCGATCGCGAAGGATCGGGTGGCCAGCACCTCGCCCTCGTCGATTCCCTCGGTCATCAGGTGCCAGGTGACGGCATGTTCGGTTTCCCCGTTGAGGATCGCCCAGACCGGCGCGTTCAGACCGGCGTAACCGGGCAGCGGGCCGTCGTGGAAATTGACGCCGCCCTGCCGCGCCCGCGCCAGGACCGGCGCCGGCACCAGCGACAGGTTGGCAACCGACAGCAGCCAGTCCACATCCAGACCCGCCGTGCGCTCTGCCAGACCCGCACCCGGCGCAATGACCTGCAACCCCGCGCCTGAGGCCCAGTCCGCGACCCTGGCCTCGCGCGTGACCACCGCGGCAAGCCGATGTCCCCGCTCCAGCCAGCGCTTGCCGCATTCGACTGTCAGGCTTTCGTTGCCGATCAGCAGGGCGGTCAGGGTCATGTCGGCCTCCGGGTCATTCGGCTGCAAGTCTTTGGGCGGACGGTCGGGTTTCGCCGGCCTCGGCCGCCTGGATCGCGGCCTTCATCCGTGCGGCAAGAACGCGCACGTTGGGTTCCAGCACCATCGAATCGTGGTCGCCCGGCACCTCGACCACCTCCAGCCGGGGGGCGAAGGGGGTCCAGAGGTTGTCGTGGAACACATATTCCCGAGCCGCCGAGACCCAGTTCCCGCCCGTCACCTTGAACCGGCGGTCGAGCGGCGGGCGGTAGAGGACCACATTCCCGTCCTCCCACCGCTTCAGCTGGTAAACCCCGATGGCATGGCGGAAGGCGGCCTCGATGGCGGCGTTGTTGTATGAGGGCACGGTCGGGTCGGGCTCGTTCGCGGCCTTGGCGCGGCGCGACCGTTCCCATTCCCAGCGCCGACGCGCCCATTCGGCCAGGAACTTCGGCCCGCCCTCGCGGAGTTCCGCCAGCTTTATCAGGGCCTTGTCGGGCCTGGTCAGCGCGGGCCGGACAGGCAGCGGCGTGTCGAGAAGGACCATCAGCGCGACCTCTTCCCCTTCGGCACGCAACTGCCGGCCGATGTCCCAGGCCGTCAGCCCGCCGCCCGAGAACCCGCCGAGCAGGTAGGGGCCTTTCGGCTGCACCTGCCGGATCTCGGCCAGGCAGGAGGCCGCGGCCTCCTCGATGGTCATGTGCGGCTTGTCGTCGCCGAACAGCCCCTTGGCCTGCAAACCGTAGAACGGCCGGTCGGTGCCCAGAAGGCTGGCGAGATGGCGCAGGTTCAGCACGTTGCCGAACATGCCGGCGACCAGGAAGAACGGGGTCTTCGGCCCCCCCTCGCCGCGGTGCATGGCGACCAGGTGGGTGAACTTCGGACCCGCCGGGTTGGCCCGTTCGGTTGCGGCCGGGGCACTGTCGTCCTGCGGGCCGATGCGGTCGATGATGAGCGCGGCGCAGCGGGCGATGGTCGGAGCCTCGAACAGGACCGAGATCGGGAAATCCACCTTCCACTGCCGCCGGATCATCGCAAAGAGGCGCACGGCGATCAGGGAGTGACCGCCGAGCGCGAAGAAATCGTCCTCCACCCCCACTTCGGCGACGCCCAGAAGCTCGGCCCAGAAGCCGGCAAGGGTGCGTTCGACCGCGTTGCGGGGCGCGACATAGGCGCTTTCCAGTTCGGGGCGGGCAAAGCCGGGGCCTTCGGTTTCCCGCGCAACCGGGGCGTTGGCCTGTTTCACCAGCGCCTCGAGATCAAGCGAGGAAACAAGCACCTGCGCCCCGTCCGCCGCGATGGCGCGAAGGAAGGCCTCGGCGCCCTCGGCCGGGCGTATGCCGCCGGCAAGGGCCTGCGCGAGGCGCTGTTCGGCGGGGGACTGGCCGCGGGTCTCGTCGTCTCGGACCACTTCGCGCGGGTTCGGCGGCGCCGGGCGGGCCAGAGCCTCCTCGAAGGCGACCTTGCGGAAGGTGATGCCTTCGACCTCGACCAGCACACGGCCCGAGGGGTCGGTCAGGGTGACATCGAAGCTGGCGGTGTCCTCGGTGGGCATGCCGGCAAGCCGGACCCAGCTGCGGATCTCGGCGGGGAGTGCGGCATGGATGCGGATCGCGGTGGTCATCACCGGGGCCCAGACGAAGCCCTCGGCCACCTTCGGCAGCAGCGCGATGCCCCAGCCGGTCCCGATGTCGTAAAGCGCTGGGTGAATGGTGCAGGTCGCGGTGTCCTGCACGGCCTGGGTCGGAAGCGCCAGCGTGGCCAGACCTTCGCGTTGGCCAAGCGCGGTGGCGCGCAGGACTTGCCAGCGGGGACCGAAGGCGATGCGGTCCTCCTGCGCCGAGGGCAGGTTCTCGCCCCCCGGAGCCGTGGCCTTGGCGGGGCAGCGCGCGGCGATGGCGGCGAGGTCCAGCGGTTCCGCCTGCGTCGTCAGGGGGGCCACACCCATCTCGGCGGTCAGCGCCCAGCCCTGCGGCTCCAGCGCGCGGGCTTGCAGGCGCTGACTGCCGTCGCGGGTGCGGGTGAGGGAGACACGCAGGTCGCGCGGCAGGTCGGCCTCCAGCCGCAGGGGGCGGAAGACGGTGAGATCGGTCAGATGCAGGCCGCCCTTGAGGCCGGCGGCCGACAGCGCCTCGCTGGCGATCTCGGGATAGGCCGAGCCGGGCAGGACCGCCGTGCCGTCAAGGAGGCGGTGGTCGTCCATGACCCAGTGCGCCTTGGTGAGCGTGGCGTGAAAGCGGGTTTCATCCTCACTCTTCTGCATCCGTTCGAGGACCAGTTGCCCAGGCAGCGGCGTGCCCGCGTCCTTGCCCTTGCGGCGGGCGTCGGCGTCGGCGGCCATGCCGATGCCCGACCAGATGCCCCAGTTGACCGAGGTGACCCTGGTCAGCCCCCCGGCGCGGGATCTGGCGAAGGCGTTCAGGTATTCGTTCGCCGCGACATAGTCGGCCTGACCCGCCGGGGTGAGAACGGTTGAGGTGGAACTGAACAGCACGATCCGGTCTACCGAACCGTCGGGGAGGAGCGTGTCGAGCAGTTTCGTCCCGTGAACCTTGGGTGACAGGACCGCATCGGCAGAGCCGGGATCCTTGCCGAGAAGCGGCGCGTCATCGACGGTGCCCGCGGCATGGACGACCCCGTGGATCGGGCCGAACTCGGCCCGGACGCGGTCGAAGGCGGCGCGCATCTCCTCGGGGTTGCAGACGTCGGCGGCGAGGGCCATCACGCGGCCCAGGCGTTCGAGGCGCGACAGGACCCCGGCGCGGACCGATCCCGGTGCGGGGACGTGGCGGCCGATCAGGGCGACGCGCGCGTGCCGGTCGCGCATCAGACGTTCGGCCACGGTCACGCCGATCCCGCCAAAGCCGCCGGTGATGACCCAGACCGAGCCTTCGGGCACCTCGGCCGGTTCGGGGAGTTTCGTCGGGACCAGGCGGGTTTCCAGGCGGCGGCTGCCGCGGATCGCCGCGACGGTGTTCGCGGGGGTCGCCAGCATTTCCTCCAGCACCGCCGAGACGGTTTCGCCCGTGATCTTCCTGTCGAGCGTCACGTCCAGAAGGCTGGCGGTCAGGCCCGGCATCTCGCGCGGCATGACGCGGACGGGGCCTGCGACGGTGGCCTTCTCGGGGTAGGGCAGCGCCTCGGTCCGCACCTGGGCCGCGCCCGAGGTGATGACGGTCAGGTGGGGCAGGGGCTTCAGGCCGATTTCGGCGATGGCCTGGCCAAGGAAGAAGAGGCTCCAGAACCCCTGTTCGAGGTTGCGCTGGAAGAAGGAGGATCCGGGGCGGAAGGCTTCCTTCTCGGTCACCAGCCAGAAATGCGCGATCCGTGCAGGCGAAAGGTTGCGCTGGGCGAGGTCGGCCAGCAGCGCGTCATATCCCTCTCGCCCGTGTTCGGGGGCGAGCGTGTAGGTGTCCTCCGAGGTGCGGGCGAAGGCGTCGCCGGCGTGGACGGTGATGACGCGATGGCCCCCCGCGCGCAGGCGCTGGACGGCGGCGCGCGCAAGACCGGCCTCGTCGGCAAAGACGAGCCAGGTCAGCGGATCGCCGAGTTCGGTTTCCACGTCCACCGGGCAGTCGGCGGGCATCACGCGCCAGCCGATCCGGTAGCCGAAGTCGGTGACGCTGTCGTGGCGCGCCGGGGTCAGGTCGGCTTCGGTCATCGCCGCGGGCTGGCCGCGTTCGACGAAATAGCGGCTGCGCTGGAAGGGGTAGGTCGGCAGCGGCACGCGGCGGCGTTTCGCCTCGCCCCAGAGCTGGGTGAAATCCGGCTCCGCCCCGCAGGCCCAGAGCCGGCCGAGCGTGGCGATGAAGTGGCGGTCGTCGCTGACGTTGTCGTCGGGGTGCCGCAGGCTCGCGGGGACCGGCTGGCCGCCCATGGCACCGTTGGCTTGTGCGAGGGACGCCATCGCGCGGCCGGGGCCGACCTCAAGATACACGCGGTCGGCCTTCTGGCGCAGCGTCGCCATTCCATCGGCGAAGCGGACAGTGTTGCGCAGATGCGCGACCCAGTAGTCGGGGCTGGTGGCCTCGGCATCGGTCAGGACCTGGCCGGTCCGGTTCGAGATGATCGGGATCCGGGGCGGCAAAAGCTGCATGCCCGCAAGATGCGCGCGGAAGGCAGGCAGGATGCCTTCCAGCATCCGCGAATGGGCGGCGATGTCGATCGCGATACGGGTGGTGTCGATACCGTCGGCCTTCAAACGTTCGGCCAGGTCCTTCAGGCCCGCATCCGGGCCGGAGACCACGGTCAGTTCCGGGGCGTTGACCGAGGCGATGTCGAGATCGCCGAGATAGGGCTTCAGCGCCGCCTCGGAGAGCGGCACCGACAGCATGCCTCCCGCCGGCACCGTGTCGAACAGCTGGCCGCGCAGGCGGACGAGGCCCACCGCGGCCTCCAGCGTCATCACGCCCGCCACGCAGGCAGCGGCGTTCTCGCCCATCGAATGGCCGATCAGCATGGCCGGCTTTACGCCCCAGCTTTCCCACAGCTTCGCCAGCGCGACCTCGACGATCAGGATCAGCGGAAGCTGTTTCGACGGCTGGCGCAGGGCCTCGGCTGCGGCGGCTTCCTGCCCCGGCGCGGGCAGCCAGAGCGCCCGCGTCTCGGCCTCGGCAGCGCCAAGCGCGGCGAGGCCCCGGTCCATCCACTCCGCAAAGACGGGCTCGGTCTCGTAGAGATCGCGCGCCATGTTCGGGTATTGCGCGCCGCCGCCGGGGAACATGAACACGACATCCGGGCTGTCGCCCAGCCGCCGCTGGGTGAAGACGCGGCGGGGATCGCCCGCCTCCAGCATCTGCGCGGCTTCCTCATGGCTGCCGGCCACCAGCACGCGGCGGTGTTCGAAGGCGCGGCGGCCCTGCTTCAGGGTCCAGGCAACATCGGCGAGCTCCTGTTCGGGATGGGCGCGCAGGTGGGCGGCAAGACGGGACGAGGCCTCGTTCAGCGCCGACTGACTGCGGGCCGACAGCGTGAGCAGCTGGAACGGCCAGTCCGAGGCGTCGGAGGGCGGAAGGGGAGGGGCCTCCTGCAGGATGACATGGGCATTGGTGCCGCCCACGCCCAGCGAGTTCACCCCGGCGCGGCGAGGACCCATGCGGCGGGGCCAGTCGCACAGGCGGTCGTTCACGCGGAAGGGGCTGTTCTCGAAGTCGATGGCGGGGTTCGGCGCCTCGTAGTTCAGGCTGGGCGGCATCTGGCCGTGATGCAGCGCCAGGGTGGTCTTGATCAGGCTTGCAACCCCGGCGGCGGTGTCGAGATGGCCGATGTTGGTCTTGACGCTGCCGATGCGGGCGAAACCCTTCGCGTCGGTGGTGCGCCGGAAGGCCTCGGTCAGGGC
>JBKBVC010000113.1:0-6141 GCA_046289805.1 Tabrizicola sp. | reverse complement strand
GCCGGTCTCCAGCGCCCGGCCGATCGCGGCGGCATCGAAACAGGGGAAGTTCGACGGCGCGACCAGCGGCTCGGCGCCCTCGTAGATCCGGTAGGTCTCGCTCAGCATGGCCAGGCTCAGCGGCGTGGTGAAGCAGGCGCGGAACTTGATCGGCGAGGAGGCCGCGTCGATCCCCTCGATCCCGTTGACCACGATCGCCTCGGGCGGGCCGCCGGTCACGGGAACCAGCCGGATCTCGGCGCCGGGCTGGAAGGCCACGGGCTCGTAATAGGCGCGTTCGGCGGTGTACCACAGGAACCCGCCGGCGATCAGGGCGACGATCACGATGGCCCCCACGATGATCTTGCCGGCATTCACTGATCCGCCCCCGCCTCGGTCTGCCGGAAGGCATCGGCGCATTTCTTGGCGAGCGCCCGCACCCGGCCGATATAGGCCTGCCGCTCGGTGACGCTGATCACGCCCCGCGCGTCCAGAAGGTTGAACAGGTGGCTCGCCTTGATCGTCTGGTCATAGGCGGGATGTGCCATCACGATCCGCTTGCCCGACTTCGGATCGTCCGGGTCGAAGGCGAGCAGCCGTTCGCATTCGGCTTCCGCATCTTCGAAATGCCGGAACAGCATCTCGGTCGTGGCGCCGTCGAAGTTGTGGCGGCTGTATTCCTCTTCGGTCTGGCGGAAGATGTCGCCATAGGTCAGCGGGATCGGCGCGTCCGGGTCGTTGAACGGCATGTCCATCACGTGGTCGATGCCCATCACATACATCGCCAGCCGCTCCAGCCCATAGGTCAGCTCGCCCGAGACCGGCTTGCAGTCATGCCCGCCGACCTGCTGGAAATAGGTGAACTGGCTGACCTCCATCCCGTCGCACCAGACTTCCCAGCCCAACCCCCAGGCACCCAGCGTCGGGCTTTCCCAGTCGTCCTCGACAAAGCGGATGTCGTGGAGGTGAAGGTCGATGCCGATGGCCGCCAGGCTGCCCAGATAGAGGTCCTGCAGATTGGCCGGGCTCGGCTTGATGATGACCTGATACTGGTAATAGTGCTGGAGCCGGTTCGGGTTCTCGCCGTAACGGCCATCCGTCGGCCGGCGCGAGGGCTGGACATAGGCCGCGGCCCAGGGCTTCGTGCCAAGGCTGCGCAGCGTGGTCGCCGGGTGGAAGGTGCCCGCGCCGACCTCCATGTCATAGGGTTGCAGCACGGCGCAGCCCTGACCGGCCCAGTAGCTCTGGAGCCGCAGGATGATCTCCTGGAAACTTCTGGGCGTGGTCGAGGTGGCGTCGGACATCGGGGACCCCGGGACAGCGGCGAAACTCGCGCCTTCCCTATCCGGCAGGCAAGATAGGGTCAATTCCGGAAAGAACCTGCGCAATCGTGACCTGATCCGCGCCGGTTCGCCCTTGCCGCGGCGCGCTCCATGGCTAATGTCGGCGCGATCCTCTACCGGCTTCGGGACCCGTTCATGTTCAGACCTTTTGCGTTTGTTGCCCTTCTCCTCGCCGCGCTGAGCCTTGCGCCCGCCCGGAACGCCGCCGCGCAGGAGGGCCGTGTCTGGGTCCAGGTCGAGGCGCATCCCGACCTTCCCACCGCGCTCGAGCGTGCCCGCGCCTACGCCGCCGAGTTTCCCGAAACCGCCGGCTTCGCGCTGGGATCGGGCTGGTATGGCATCGCGCTCGGCCCCTACCCCGAAGACGAGGCGCCGGTGCGCCTTGGCCTCCTGAAACGCGACCGCCGCATCCCGTCCGACAGCTTCGTCGCCGACGGTGCCCGGTATCGCGACCGGTTCTTCCCCGAGGATGGGGCGGCCCTTGCCCGGCCCGGGGCCCTTTCCGAACCCCAGCCCGCGGCAGCACCCGCCGACCCGGCGCCCGAGCCCGCCTTGCTACCCGACGAGACCCGCCAGGAGGCCCGCGACAGCGAGGCGCTGCTGACGCCCGAGGATCGGCGCGAGCTGCAATCCGCGCTGCAATGGTTCGGCTTCTATACCAGCGGCATCGATGGCGCCTTCGGCCCCGGCACCCGCAGGTCCATGGCCGCCTGGCAAGAGGCGCAGGGGCTGGAGCCCACCGGCGTTCTGACCACCCGCCAGCGCCGGGCACTCCTGGACGCCTGGTCCGCCGAACGCGCGGCCTTCGGCTTCACCGAGGTGGTCGAGGCAGAATCCGGCATCACCGTGACCCTGCCCCTGGGTCTGGTCGAATTCGACCATTACGAGCCGCCCTTCGTTCACTACCGCGGGAAAACCCCGGATGCCCCGAAGATCGTGCTGATATCGCAGCCGGGCGACGAGGCCGCGCTCTACGGGCTTTACGATGTGCTCCAGACGCTTGCCGAGGTGCCGCTCGACGGCCCGCGCGAGCGCAACGAACGCGGCTTCCGCATCCGCGGCACCTCGGCCAAGGTGGACACCACGATCTCGGCACAGCTGAAGGGCGGGCGGATCAAGGGCTGGATGCTGATCTCCACCCCCGGCAATGCGGCCCGCGACGCCCGCATCATCAAGGCGATCGAGGACAGCTTCTCGCCTGACGGAGACTCGGTGCTCGATCCCGGCATGGCACCGATGGGGGCCGAGACACGCGCCGGACTCCTCGCAGGGCTGGAAGTCAGGAAGCCCCGGCTCAGCCGCACCGGGTTCTACGTGACCCCGCAAGGCGCGGTCGTGACCACGACCGAGGCGGTCGAGGGCTGCACCCGCGTCACCATCGACCGCACGACCGAGGCAACCGTCCGTCTGTCGGATGCCGCCAGCGGCCTGGCGGTCCTGACCCCCAACGCCGCACTGTCGCCACGCGCCGTCGCGGGCTTCGCCACGGCCTCGGCCCGTCCTGGGTCGGAAATCGCGGTGCCCGGCTATTCCTACGAGGACCGCCTGCCCGCCCCGGTCATCACCTTCGGCACCTTCGAGGATGCGACCGGACTCGACGGTGAGACGGCGCTTTCCCGTCTGACGCTGCAATCCCTGCCCGGCGATGCCGGCGGCCCGGTTCTGGACAGCTCCGGCAGCGTCCTCGGCATGCTGCTGCCGGCCCGTCCCCAGGGCGGCAAACTCATGCCTGCGGGCGTGGCCTTCGCCCTGTCCGCCGCCGAGATTTCCCGACTTCTGGGCCCGACCGGGATCACTCCGGCGGACACCTCCTCGACCGCGCCGCTTTCGCCTTCAGCCCTGTCCGAGACCGCCACCGGGATCACGGCGCTGGTCTCCTGCTGGGACTGACCGGAGCTGCGAACCCTCGGTGACGGTGTCCCTGGTTGCACCCGACGAGACGACGCAGCCGCACGAGGAGGGATGGTCCACCCGCTAGCGCCGCCAGAAGCTGGGCAGCACCATGACGAGGATCGCCAGAAGGCCCAGACGGCCCAGGATCATGCACAGCGTCATGATCGCGATGGCGCCAGGCGGGAAGTCGATGAAGGTGCCGGTGCGCTCGACGAGCGGCCCGAAGCCGTAGCCGATGTTGCCCAGCGAGGTCCACACCGCGAACAGGGCCGATACCGTGTCCACTCCAAGCAGCGTCATCGCCACGCTCATCACGCCGAGGATCAGGATGAAGCTCGACACGAAGAGGATCAGCGCGTTCAGCACGTCCTCCTCGACCGCGCGGCCCTGATAGCGGATCGGATCGACGCCGGAGGGACTGCCGATCCGCCGGATCTCGCGGCCGAGAACGGCGATCACCAGCTGCACCCGGAACACCGAAAGCCCCGCCGCCGAGGATCCCGAACAGGCCCCGATCACCCCGATCACGAAGGCCACCACCAGCATGAACCCGCCCCAGCCGGCGAAGCTGCCCGCGCCGTAGCCGGTCGAGGACATGATCGAGGCCAGGTTGAACAGGCTTTCGCGGAAGGCCTGCTCAAGCCCCGTGTTCGTGGTCCAGACCCGCCAGATCGCCACCGCCAGCACCGCCATGCCCAGCCAGCGGGCATAGGCGCGGACCTGGGCATCCTGCCAAAGGGGCAGGGCCGAGCCGTTCATCAGCTGCACATAGCGGATGTAGGGCAGGCTGGCGAGGAACATGAACAGCGCCCCGGCGTAGTGGATCGGCGGGGAATAGACGGAAAACGAGGCATCGTTGGTGGAAAAGCCGCCGGTCGCCACCGTGGTCATGCCATGCACCACCGCCTCGAAGGCGGGCATGCCGAGCATGGCATAGCCCGTCATCGTCACCACCGTCAGCGCCAGATAGACGATCAGCAGCTGCTTGGCGATGTCGGTTGCGCGCGGCAGCACCTTGCCGAAGGTGTCGAATCCTTCGGTGCGGAAGAACTGCATCCCCCCGATCCGCATCAGCGGCAGGAAGATCATCGCGATGAAGGCGATGCCGAGGCCCCCCAGCCAGTTCAGCATTCCGCGCCAGAGGTTCACGCTCTGCGGCTGTTCCGCGAGGCCGGTGATGACCGAGGCACCGGTGGTGGTGATGCCCGAGACCGCCTCGAAATAGGCGTTCAGAAGTGTCAGCCGGGGCGCGCCGATCCAGAAGGGCAGTGCACCGAAAAAGGGCACGAGGAACCAGATGCAGGCGGTCAGCAGATAGGCCTGCCGCGTGTCCAGCGCCTCACCCAGGGCATTTCCGGTGGACAGGGCCAGCGCCGCCCCCGTCACCCCGGTCAGCGCGGCCGAGGCCAGGTAGGCATGGCCGTTCTCCAGCCCTGCGCGCCAGTCGATGATGGCGGGGGCCAGCATCAGGATCGCCAGCACGATCAGGATGCGGCCGATGACATAGGCGACGGGGCGGAAGTCAACCATGATCGGGCATGGCTACGCGGCCCCGCGCCTTTGGTCAATCGTCAGCGCGCGTGGATCAGTGTGCGGAACAGGTGCGGGTCCAGGCTTTCGGCCGCGAAGGTCTCGCCCTCGGTCAGAAGGCTGATCGCGTCGTGGCTGTGCAGGCTTTCCTGGTGGCTCGCCACCACCCGGAAATCGCCGATGCGCGGATCGGCTCGCAGCGCCTCGCAGAACAGCCGCGCGGCATCCTCGACGAAGATAGGGTTGGCGGCGTTCAGTTCCGCAAAGGCCTGCTCGTCCTCGCGCTTGACCATGACCTGCGTCTCGGTCACGACCGCGCCGCGCGCGAGGTCCACCAGATCCTCGATCGCCATCTCGCCGGTCAGTTCCACCGACAGCCGCGCCACCGAGCGCTGCGAATGCGGCGTCGCCAGCTGGCCGCGCTCCATCCGCGCATGTTCGGACAGTTCCAGGCTGCACGGGCAGGTCGAGGAATAGACATAGTCCAGATGCGCGATCCGCTTGCGGACGCCGGCCATCTCGACCAGTTCCAGCGCGATGTCGTAATACTGCCAGCCGCTCAGGTCCGACCGCAGCGAAACCTTCTGCATCGGGAAGGACAGCCGCATCTGGATGCGCGCGTCGAAGCTGCCGAGATCGGCCTTGTAATCGTCCAGGGCCGCCTCGATCACGCCGAAGGAGAATTCCTTCTCGGCATGGGCGTAGAAGGACCGCATGATGCGGCTCATGTTGATGCCCTTCTTCTCGGCCTCGAGGCTGACAGTGCCGGTCACGCTGGTCTCCAGCACCAGGGGCGCTCCGTCGCGGCTGGCATAGCGGATCGGCAGCCGGAAGTTCGAGATGCCGACATGCTGAATCCGCGCCCTCGCGCCACGGATCAGGCTGGCGGGGCCGTTCTGAAGGTCGGGCATGGCGCGCAAATAGCCGGCATCGGGACGGAAGGCTTCCGGGTAGCTGCGCGACAGCGCCGGATAGCCCTGACCGGGCAGAAGGAAGCCCACGGCGGAATCCAGCCGGGCGATCTCCTCGTCCGACACCTTGCCTGCCCATTGCCGCAGGACGGCCAGCGCCGCCTCGGCCTCTTCGCGCGAGGGAAGACGGTCGATCTCGGGGGTGTGGATGTTCATGGGCTGGTCCTTTCGGTTCGGGCGCGGCCTTCGGGCAGACGCCGTCAATTTCCGGAATGTGATACGGGCAGATGCCGCCGCCGGATCACCCTGGTCCGGGGCAGGTTCCCATCAGATAGGCACTTTGCCGCCCGAAGCAAGCGGCGATTGCGACGGTCAGGCCACAGAAAGCGCCGCAGACAGCGCGCGCGTCAGATCGGCGATCAGGTCGTCCGCGTCCTCCAGCCCCAGGGACAGGCGGATCAGGCCAGGGGTGATGCCGAGGGCGT
>JBKBVC010000112.1:0-6175 GCA_046289805.1 Tabrizicola sp. | reverse complement strand
GCTACCTGTTCAAGGCGAAGGACCCGGTTCCGCACCCGATCTGGCCGGTCAACAAGGGCGCGATACGGTCAGAGGATCCGGCGGAACCGGGGGGTGGCGCCGGAGTTGTCGAAGAACGGCACGCCGGGCTGGTCACCGCCCGCCACTAGCGCCGCGACCTCGGCCAGCACGACCTCGGTGATGAAGGGCAGGTCCAGCGCCCGCGCCTGAGGCAGGGGCAGCCAGCGCAGGTGAGACAGTTCGCCCGAGGCGCCCGAGAAATCCTCGCCGTCGCTCTCCAGCCCCTCGGCATGGGCCAGCAGGAAGCGCGCGTCGAACCGGCGGCTGCGGCCGGGCGGCGTGATGGCGCGGAAGATGAACCGCAGCGAGGGCCGTTCCATCGCCGCGAGGTTCAGGCCGGTCTCCTCGGTCAGTTCGCGCAGCGCGGCAGCGACAATGGCGCCGGGCGGCGGGGCGTCCTCGGGAACCATCTGGCTCAGCCGCCTGACGCAATCGGGCGACAGGAATCCCTGGCCGGCTGTAGGGTCGTCCTCGGGATCGACGCGACCTCCGGGAAACACGAACTTCGACGGCATGAAGGCCGCGCCTTCGCCGCGCTGTCCCATCAGCACCTCCGGGCCCTCGCCGCTGTCGCGCCAGAGGACAACCGTCGCCGCAGGACGGATCGGCTCAGTCATGCGGCGCCGCGCCGAAGCCGTGCATGCGGTTGGCCCATTGCAGCGCAACCAGCGCGCCCTTCAGCCGGGGCAGAAGGTAGAGCGACAGGGCCACCGTGCCGATTGTGAACCCGACCGCCAGGACCATCGGCTCGGGCCGCCATTTGGTGTAGGTGAACAGCAGGATCGGCGCCAAGAGGTGGCCGACGATCAGGATGGTCAGATAGGCCGGGCCGTCGTCGGCGCGGTGGTGGTGCAATTCCTCGCCGCAGACCGGGCAGCTGTCGCGCACCTTCAGATAACCGCGCATCATCGGCCCGGCCCCACAGTTGGGGCAACGCCGCCGCCATCCGCGAAGGAGCGCGGGCCTCAGTGGGCGGTCTTCGGGTGTGCTGGCATTGGTCATTGTCATGGCTGCGGTCCTCGGCACCCGGACAGGGCGGCCGGACGCGACTGACAATAACGCCCCGCGCGGCGGGTTCACAGGGGGATGGTCGGTCCTGTGTCCGCGTGTCGCACTTTCCGGCGACGGAATGGCGGGGTCTTGCCGTGTGACTGAGCAGAAGGGGCCGGCGGGCGGCCTCGTGAAAGGAGATGACCCGATGAAGACAGCGCGCAAGACCACTTTCGCACTTCTGGCCCTGACCGGTGCCCTGGCGGCCTCGGCAGCTCTGGCAGACCGTGGCATGGGCGGCATGGGCGGCATGATTGGACCCGGCGGCCGAGGCGCGATGATGCTGGAGATGTTCGATGCGATCGACGCGGACAAGGACGGCAAGATCACCCAGGACGAGATCGCCGCGCACCGGGCGACCGAGTTCGCCGCCGCCGACACCAACGGCGATGGGCAGCTTGGCGCCGAGGAGCTTCAGGCGCAGATGCTGAAACAGATGATGGCACGCCAGGCGGCCCGGATGATCGAGAACCTGGACGATGACGGCAACGGGTCGCTCTCGGCCGAGGAGATGCGCGAGGGGCCGCTTTCGGCGAACTTCGCGCGGATCGACACCGACAACGACGGCGCCATCTCGAAAGAGGAGGCGCAGGCCGCGGCCGAAAAGGTTGGCAAGCGCCGCGAAGGGCGTCGCCACATGATGGGCGGCGACGACAACTGACGCCTTTTCCGGCACGGGGCGCCGTGTTAGACCAGACGCAGGATGACGATGGCCTTCGATGCAGGCGGTGAGCTCTCGGACGAGGCGCTGATGGTGCTCTATGCCAATGGAGACCGCCATGCGGCCCTGGCCCTGACCCGTCGCGTCACCCCGCGCGTGCTGGCCTATGCGGCCCGGCTTCTGTCCGGTGACCGGGCCGAGGCCGAGGACGTGGCGCAGGAGACCATGCTGCGGTTGTGGAAGGTCGCGCCCCAGTGGCGGCAAGGCGAGACGAAGGTGACGACCTGGGCCTACCGGGTCGCCACCAACCTGTGCATCGACCGCCAGAGGGCGCGGGGGCGCAGGCGGCAGACCGCGCTGGAGGATGCGCCCGAGGTCGCCGATGCCGCCCCCGGCGCGGAGGGCCGGTTGCAGGAGGCCAGGCGGATGCAGGCGCTGGAGGCGGCGCTGGCCGAACTTCCCGACCGGCAACGGCAGGCGGTGGTGCTGCGGCACCTCGAAGGGATGAGCAACCCCGAGATCGCGGCGATCATGGAGATCGGTGTCGAAGCAGTCGAAAGCCTGACGGCGCGCGGCAAGCGTGCTCTGTCGGCGGCACTATCGGGCCGGAAGGAGGCCCTTGGCTATGAGGATGACGGACATGCAGGATGACGATCTGGACCGTCTGCTTGCGGCGGCGGCCTCAGCGCCCGTCCGGCCCTCGGAGGCGCTGATGGAGCGGGTGCTGGCCGATGCGCTGGCCTTGCAACCCGCGCCTTCGGTGGCACTGCGGCCCGGCCCCACCCGGGCGCGCCCGGGGCTTCTGGCCCGGATCGCCGCCGCGATCGGCGGGGGGCCGGTGCTGGCCGGCATGGGCACCGCCGCGATCTTCGGGCTGGCGCTGGGCTATCTCAGCCCGACGACGCTCGACTACCTGACCGGCTCCACCGCCGATTCAGTGGAATTCTTCCCCGATGCCGATTTCCTGACCATCGAAGGCTGACCCGATGACCGACCAACCAGGCCCGACCCCAGAGCTTTCGTCCCCGCCGCCGCCTGTGCCGCCCGGCGCCGGCGGCTCGCGCTGGCTGAAGCTTGCGCTGGCCGTCTCGGTCACGCTGAATCTGGCAGTCGCTGGTTTGGTTCTTGGCGCCTGGCTGGGCGACGGGCCGCGCAGAGGGATGCCGCGCGATCTGTCCTTCGGCCCCTTCAGCGAGGCGCTGAGTGAAAAGGACCGCCGTGCGCTGCGCCGCGACCTCATGGGGCGGCTGGGCGAGTTCCGCACCTCGCGCGAGGCGGCCCGGGCCGAGTTCAACGGGCTGTTGGCCGCCTTGCGGGCGGATCCCTTCGACCCCGGGGCCCTGAGAGCCGCACTGGCCGCGATCGAGACCCGCAATGCCGAGCGGCTGGAACTGGGCCGCAGCCTGATCGAGAAGCGGCTGATCGAGATGACGCCCGAGGAACGCCGCGCCTTCGCCGACCGCCTCGAACGCGGCATAGAGCGGCGACCGAAGCCCTGAGCCCGGCGGCATCAGGCCGCGCTGAGCCGGAAGGTGACCTGGTTGCGCCCGGCGCCCTTCGATTCGAGAAGTGCGAGGTCCGCCTGTTCCACCAGCCCCTCGATCCCGTAACTGTCCGGGCCCGCCGTCCCGGCCACGGCGACGCCGATCGACATGGTGACCCGCAGCGCCTCGCCCGAGGCGATGCGGATCGGCTGATCGTCCATCATCCGGCACAGCCGTTCGGCCACAGCGCGGGCCAGCGCCATCCCGGTGCGGGGCAGGATGGCCAGGAATTCCTCGCCCCCGATCCGTGCCAGCACGTCGGTGTCGCGCAGGTTGGCGGTCAGCCGGCGTGCGACCTCGACCAGCACTTCGTCGCCCGCGGCATGGCCGTGCAGGTCGTTGACCTGCTTGAAACGGTCGAGATCCATGACCATCACCGCGAAGGGCGAACCCTCGGCCCGCGCGCCTTCGGCCACGGCGGCCAGCTGGGGGGCGGCGAAACGGCGGTTGTAAAGCCCGGTCAGTGGGTCGCGCATCGCCAGGCGCAGCCCGTCCTGCATCCGCGCGCGCTGCCGGTCGGAATGGCGCTTGCGCCGCAGAAGCCCGCGGGTGCGCAGGACCAGTTCCTCGGCCGAGACCGCGGGTCCGACCGCATCGTCCGCGCCAAGGTCGAAGGCCATCGCCGCCTCGTCCCCCGCGCCGGCCGGCCCGACGACGCAGACCGCCGCGTGCCGCGTGGCCTGGTGGCTTTTCAGTTCCGACAGAAGCCGCAGCGTGGCCGAGGGATTGCGGCCGTCGTCCTGGAGCACGAAGACCTCGGGCAGGGCGTCCCGCCCCTCGCGCCGCGCGATCTCGGCCAGGGCCTCGCCGCGCGACAGGACCACCAGCCGGTCGCGCAGCCGCCCGGCAAGCGCCGCGCTCAGGCTGTCGCCGGATTGGGGCTGCGGGGTGACCAGCGCGATGGTGCCCTGCGGCTCGAAGGCGGCGGGAGCCTCGGCCAGGCCGGCCATCGCAATCGGCTCGGGGGCGGGGAAGTCGCTTTCCGCCTTCAGTCGCAAGAGATTGCGCAGCCGCGCGAGCAGGACACGTTCATTCGTGGGATGGTCCATCACGTCGTCGGCCCCGGCGGCGAAGGCCGCCAGGCGTTCCTGCACCGTGCCCGATGCGGCAAGCGCGACCACGGGAATGTGGCGGCAGGCCGGGTCTCGACGCAGGCAATGCAGCACCTCGAGCCCCGACATGTCGGGCAGGCCAAGATCCAGCAGGATCAGGTCGGGGCGGTGTTCCTGTGCCATGGCCAGGCAGGTCGCCCCGTCAGCCGCCAGCAGTGCCTGGTAGAAGGCCATGGAGAGCCGCGCCTCCTGGACGATCCGGTTAGCTGCCACATCGTCAACGATGAGAATCCGTGCGCTCATCTTTCTTGCCGTCTTGTCCATCGCCGTGATGCGGGACAGTCTGCGTGGAACAAGGTTAAGAAATCCTTTAACACGACCGGGAAGATCGGGCCTTGTGGGCGCTGGATGCCAAGGAATGATCGTGAACCGGACAGGATGGAGGGCAAGGCAGGGATGACGCCCGAGACTGCGCAGGTGCTGGCGCTGCAGGCCCTGGCCTGGATCGCCGGCGAGGACGAAGTCTTTCCGCAGTTCCTCGCCGCGACCGGCGCGGGTCTGGCCGATCTGCGCGCGCGGGCGGCAGAGCCCGAGTTTCAGGGGGCGGTTCTGGATTTCCTGTTGCAGGACGATGCCTGGGTGGTTGCCTTCTGCGACGGTCACGGTCATCCCTACAGCGCGCCACGGACCGCGCGCCTGGTCTTGCCGGGCGGGGCCGAGACGCATTGGACCTGACCCTTGAGCCTGGATGCGCCCGCGATGATCGATGGCCTCTTGTTCGACAAGGACGGAACCCTGTTCGACTTCCGTCTCAGCTGGGGCCGCTGGGCAGAGGGCTTCCTGGCCCGGATCGCCCGGGACGCGGGCCATGCGGCGCGGCTGGGGCGGGCGATCGGCTTCGATCCCGTCACGGCCAGCTTTGCCCCCGACAGCCCGGTGATCGCGGCGACGGCGGCCGACATCGCGGTGGCGCTCGCGCCGGAACTACCGGGTGTGACGGTGGCGGAGCTGACCGAGCGGATCGATGCCAGCGCTGCGCAGGCGCCGATGGCCGAGGCGGTGCCACTGCGCCCGCTGCTGGCGGGACTTCGGCGGCGGGGCTTGCGGCTGGGGGTGGCGACGAACGATTCCGAGGCGCCGGCCCGGCAGCATCTGGCCAACCACGGGATCACCGACTGTTTCGATTTCATCGCCGGTTACGACTCGGGCCATGGCGCCAAGCCCGGTCCGGGCATGTGCCTGGCCTTCGCGCGGGTGACGGGACTTTCCCCCGACCGCGTGGCGATGGTGGGCGACAGCCGGCACGATCTCGAGGCGGGCCGCGCGGCCGGGATGCGCACGGTCGCGGTGCTGACCGGCATCGCACGGCGCGAGGACCTGGCGCCGCATGCCGACGTGGTCCTGGGCAATATCGGCGAGATTCCGGGCTGGCTTTCCGGCCTCTCCGGCTGACGAATCAGGGCGAAAAGCGAAAAGCGACACATTTTTGTCGCGGATGCGGTAACGCGCGTCGGTTCCGTTCCGCATCTTCGGACTGCTGCTACGGAGATCCAACGATGACCGATGAACCAGTCCGCAGGAAGCGTGCCGGGGGCCGGGCCGGGATGAAGGTCCGCGCCGGGACCGCGGTGATCGACCAGATGCCGTGGCGGATCCCGGTGAACCCGGACGCTCCGGTCGAGCCGCTGGAGGCCGAGGGCGTGCAGCGGATCCACAGGACCGCGATGCGGATCCTGCGCGACATCGGGATCGAGTTCCTGAACCCCGAGGCGGCGGAGCACCTGCGGAAGGCGGGCTGCATCGTGAAC
>JBKBVC010000111.1:0-6184 GCA_046289805.1 Tabrizicola sp. | reverse complement strand
ACGCGCGGCCACCTGAAGGTCTTGTAGTAGAACCCTGCCGACAGGAAGGGCGAGAGGTAGTCGTTCACCGCCAGAAGGTCGAACCGCAACGATCCAAGCCGGTTCTGCGACTGCGCCACCAGCCCCTCGAACACCTCCTGCATCGTCGCGCGCACGTTCGGCGTCTGGTTCGACGGTCCGACGACCTCGACCAGCGCATTCGGCTCCTCCGACCCCGCCGTCAGCACCCCCCGAGGCCGGTGATACTTGAACGACCGCCCCACCAGCCGGACATCGTTGGCGAGCAAGGCCGAGGCGAGCGTATCCCCCTTGTACCCCGCATAATCCTTCCCGTCGAAGCGGAAGCGGACCGGTTTCGTCCGGTCGATCAGCCCCTTGCCGTCGATCCTCATGCCTTCCGCTCCGTCTTCCGTTCGGCCACGAGTTCCGCCGCCAAGATCTCATGCGTCACCGTGTTCCGCGTGACCACCAGCCACTGCGCGCAACCGGCCTCGTGATACCAGAGGTCCCTCACCACCCCCGCCGGATTGTCCCGCAGGTGCAGGTAGTTGTCCCAGGCCGCAGGCTCCGCTTCCGCCGAGGGCCGGTGCAGGAAATCCTCCGCCCCGTAGTAATAGAACTCCCGCCGGTCCCGGTCACCGCAAAGGGGGCATTTCAGGCGCATCAGTTGGCCTCGCAGGTGGTAATTCGGAACATGATCTTTTCTTTCCACGGCATGATCGGGGTATCTGGGCTCTCCCACTTCGGGTGCATCCCAATCACGAACTCCATGATTCCACCGGCTGCAACAAAAGCGGAGGTCCCATCGAACTTGCAGAGCAGCTGCGTTACTTCACTTGAAAAGGAAGTCACGGACTGATCAAAGCGCTTACGATCCAACAAGAGAAATTCGCGCGCTGCCGTATCAAGTGCCCAAGAGTAGGCATAGCGGGCGACCGGACGATCACCTTCCGCGTACAGTTGTGGCCACATCATCGCCGTCGGAGGATCTATCTCAACGCCTTCGAAAGCTTGGCTAAATCCGGAGCGAAACGCGCAGCTTACAGACTCAATACAGATTTCTGCCGTCGCTTGAGTTGATGAGGTCATCAAGGCCGCGACGAAGAGTGTTGCGAAATGCCTCATCCCACACCCTCAATGCAAATTGTGCTGCGACCCGGTGCCTTCTTCGTCCAGAAGATGCCCCGTCGCAAAGCGGTCCAGCCGGAACTTCCGCGCCACCTCGTGCGGCTCGCCTGTGGCCATCAGATGCGCCATGCACCAGCCGCTGGCAGGCACCGCCTTGAACCCGCCGTAGTTCCAGCCGCAGTTGAGGTAAAGCCCCTCGACATGCGTCCTGTCGATGATCGGAGACCCGTCCGGCGACATGTCCATGATGCCCCCCCAGGACCGGAGCACCTTCGCCCGTCCGATCATCGGCATCAGGGTCATGCCGGCCTCCATCACATGCTCGACCATCGGCAGGTTCCCCCGCGCGGCATAGCTTGCGTAGAAATCGAGATCGCCGCCGAACACGAGGCCCCCCTTGTCGGACTGGCTGATGTAGAAATGCCCCATGCCGAAGCTGACGACATGGTGGATCACCGGCTTCAGCCCCTCGGTCACGAAGGCCTGAAGAACATGGCTCTCGATCGGCAACCGCATCCCGGCCATTGCCGCCACCTGGGACGATCGCCCCGCCACCACGATCCCGACCTTCTTCGCCCGGATCGCGCCGCGCGTGGTCTGCACACCCTTCACGACACCGTTCTCGATGTCGATGCCCGTGACCTCGCAGTTCTGGATCAGGTCCACGCCCCGCCTGTCCGCCCCCCGCGCATAGCCCCAGGCCACCGCGTCATGCCGGGCCGACCCGCCGCGCGGGTGCAGAAGCCCGCCATAGATCGGGAACCGCGTGTTGTCGAAATCGAGGTAGGGCAGATGCTCCCGCACCCCCTCGCGGTCCAGCAGGATCGCATCATCGCCCTGATTGATCATCGCATTGCCGCGCCGGACGAAGGCATCGCGCTGGCCGTCGGAATGGAACAGGTTGATGAGGCCGCGCTGCGAATGCATCACGTTGTAGTTCAGCTCGGCCTCAAGACCCTCCCACAGCTTCAGGGAATGGCTGTAGAACTCGCTGTTGCCCGGCAGGAAATAGTTGGCCCGCACGATGGTCGTGTTCCGTCCCACGTTCCCGCCGCCGAGATAGCCCTTCTCCAGCACCGCGACATTGGTGATGCCGTGGTTCTTCGCCAGGTAATAGGCCGTCGAAAGCCCATGCCCGCCACCGCCAATGATGACCACGTCGTATTCGGCCTTGGGTGACGGCTCGCGCCAGGCGGGCGTCCAGCCCTTGTTGCCGAAAAGCCCCTCGGTGATGACCCTCAGCCCGGAATAGCGCATCGCTCTGCCTCCTCGTGCACCAGGTATCAAACCGGAACCTCGGGCATATTCAAGCCCGCGCCAGGATTTCCTTGGTCATCCGCGACATCACATGTCGGAGACGGTCTCGGCCCTGTCGCCTTGGCTCAGTCCGACCCGGCCGCCCCCACGCCATAGGCCGCGATCCCGGCCGCCAGATCGACATGCGCCGGGGCATCCAGGAACAGCTTCACCACCTCGCGCTTGCCCAGGGGATCGTCGGCCAGATGGGCCAGCGCGCGCATCCGTCGCCGCTCCATGTCCAGCGTGAACCCGTCGGGCCCGGCCTGAGAGTCCAGCAGATGCGCCTGTCCCCGGTCGTGCAGGAACCGCTTCATGTCCCGGTAGATCGCGGGATCAAAAAGCCTCAGCCGGTCGGTCCATGGCTTGATCGGCCCCGTGAAATGCACCAGCCGCGGCCGCCGCCCCTGCAGCATCAGATAGCTGCTCTGCGAGATCTGCCAGTTCCAGCCGGGCGACAGGCTGTCCCAGTTGCCCGCCACGACCGCGTTCAGCGCCGACTGGTCGCCAAAGCGGCAAAGCCCCGGATTGCGGACGAAGAAATCCAGCGCGGCCGCCGAAAGGGCACCTTCTGCCCAGACCGGGCCGTTCACCACCAGCACCCCGGCGTTGAAATAGTTTGCGCCGATCCCGGGATGCAGCGCCGCGACATAGGCGCGCTGCTGATGCAGCCGTCCCCTGTCGGGCCAGTGCGACCGGTTGCGCACCGCCGCCAGCGGCCGGCCGGTCTCGGGCAGGTCCAGCAGATCGGCCAGCGACCCCCAGGCCTGATAGACATCGCCGTCCAGATAGATCACCCGGCGATAGTCGGGCGCGAGGTCCTCGAGCGCAAAGAGCCGCAGCATCGTCGCGGCCGGCACATGCGCCGAGGCGTCATAGTGGAAGGCGCGCGGATAGTCGGTCAGATGGTGGACCGTCACGCCTTCGGGAAAGACCGACAGCAGTTCTTCGGGCACCTCGCCCACCAGATAGGCGTGATGATCCAGCCGGCCCGACTGGTCAAGCGCCATCGACCGGGCCAGCACATAGGCCCCCTGCCAGGCCCAGCCCGCATCGGAACAGACCACGACGGCCGCCTCGGCCCTGACCTTGCGGGATGTTTCTTGCGCCACCTGACCGACCCGACGACCTTGCTTCGGCCGCAGTCTTCATGCGCGGGCCGGACATTGCAAGCCCGGCCCGCCGCGCAGGGTCAGAGCCCCTTGGACTGGTAGGTTTTCGCCACCCGCCCGATCGACACGATATAGGCCGCGACCCGCAGATCCTCGACATCCTGGCGGGAATGCCAGACCTCGCGCATCGCCTGGTAGGCCGTGCGCATCGTGTCGTCGAGACCGGAGCGCACCAGGGCCAGCTCGTCCGAGCCGGTCAGGAACCGCTCCTTGAAATCCTCGGCCAGGGTCCAGCCCAGGCCCTTGTCGGCGCTCAGCCGCTCCAGCTCCTCGACCAGGAGACGGCTGCGCGCCTCTTCGGCCCGGCGCTGCATCCGGCCGAAGCGGATGTGGGACAGGTTCTTGACCCATTCGAAATAGGAAACGGTCACCCCTCCGGCATTGGCATACATGTCGGGAATGATGACGCAACCCTTGCGGCGCAGGATTTCGTCGGCGCCGAAGGTGACGGGGCCGTTCGCCGCCTCGACGATCAGCGGCGCCTTGATCCGTTCGGCGTTGGACAGGTTGATGACCCCCTCCATCGCCGCCGGGATCAGGATGTCGCAGGCCTCCTCCAGCACCGGCGCGCCATCCGCGACATGGGTCGCGTTCGGATAGCCGGCAAGTCCGCCGTGGCGGTTCATCCACTGGCGGATGTCCTCGATGTCCAGTCCCTTCGGGTCCAGCAGCGCCCCGTCGCGCTCGATCACCGCGATGATCCTGGCCCCGTCCTCCTCGGACAGGAACTTCGCCGCATGATAACCCACGTTGCCAAGGCCCTGCACGATCACCCGCTTGCCGTCCAGCGTGCCGGTCAGCCCGGCCTTGGCCATGTCCTCCTTGTGCCGGAAGAACTCGCGCAGGGCATATTGCACCCCCCGCCCCGTCGCCTCCACCCGCCCCTGGATCCCACCGGCATGCGGAGGTTTCCCGGTGACGCAGGCCTTGGCGTTGATGTCGGTGGTGTTCATCCGCGCATACTGGTCGGCGATCCAGGCCATTTCGCGTTCGCCCGTGCCCATGTCGGGGGCGGGAACATTCTGCGCCGGATGGATCAGGTCGCGCTTGATCAGCTCGTAGGCGAAGCGGCGGGTGATCTGTTCCAGCTCGTGCTCGTCCCATTGGCGCGGATCGATGCACAATCCGCCCTTGGAGCCGCCGAAAGGCGTTTCCACCAGCGCGCACTTGTAGGTCATCAGCGCCGCCAGCGCCTCGACCTCGTCCTGATGAACCGACAAGGCATAGCGGATGCCGCCCTTGACCGGCTCCATGTGCTCGGAATGGACGCTGCGATAGCCGGTGAAGGTCTCGATCTTGCCGCGCAGGCGAACCCCGAACCGGACGGTGTAGGTCGAGTTGCAGACCCGGATCTTCTGCTCCAGACCCGGGCTCAGGTCCATCAGCTTGGCTGCCCGGTTGAACATCAGATCAACGGATTCGCGGAAACTCGGCTCTTTCGTCTGCTGCATTCTGCCCCTCCCTGACACGCCGCGCCTTGGACGCGCGCGGCCAGACTAGCGCCCGACAGGGGGCGGATGGAACCCCGGAAGCGGAATTTCGCCGCCGGCCGATCTCGGCGGGTTCCAGCCGAACTGCCTGCGAATCGGGCATCCGGCAAAGCCTTGTCGAGAGGTAAACGGCACGGCCAGTTTCCACGCTCAGTCGCCAACTGCGGCCATTGGGGCAAATTGTTTCCGGATTATGGCGAACTCGCCCCAGACTCTCAGGATTTGCCTTACTTCTGCCAGAAGTTATGCCTAACTCGATGGCTGGGGTTCCGTCGGTATTTGGCGGGCAATTGCTGCTTATGGATCGTGCCATGTTTGACAAAGCTGCCAAGCTATCCGTTTCCTCACGCTTCCGTCGCAAGGTCACGGCATTCCGGACCGACGAACGCGGCTCGATCGCGATCTTCGTCCTGATGATCTTCGTGATGATGCTGCTCGTCGGTGGCATCGCCGTGGACGTGATGCGCGCCGAGATGCGGCGCGTCACCTACCAGCAGACCTTCGACCGTGCGGTGCTCGCCGCGGCGAACATCTCGCTGCCGCCCGACCAGACCCCGATCAGCGTGGGCCAGAGCTGGTACGACTCGGCCGGGCTCGACGACCAGTTCATGGTCGATTTCAGCACCCCGACCTTCACCGGCACCTCGACCGCCAGTTCCCGCGAGGCCAAGGCTGTCGGCCAGGTGAGATCCTACAACCATTTCATGCACATGCTGGACATTCCCTACTTCGACATGCCGGTCAAGTCGGCAGCCCAGCAGGGCGTGTCGAAGATCGAGGTCATCATGGCGCTCGACATAACCGGCTCTATGAACGAAAGTTCGGGCTCGACGACCAAGATCGCCGCGCTGAAGAAGGCTGCGTCGAACTTCCTGACCATCCTGAAATACAGCAAGGACTCGAGCGGCAACTACACGGTGCCGAAGGATCCCAACAACCTGATCTCGATCGGGATGGTGCCCTATTCGTCCAGCGTGAACATCCCGGAGAACCTGCGCGGTCAGTTCACTGTCTCGCATCTTTCCACGTGGGAGGGCGTCCCCAACCACGGCGTGCCGAAGACGAACTGCTTCGAGATCCCGGAAAGCACCTACGGCA
>JBKBVC010000110.1:0-6261 GCA_046289805.1 Tabrizicola sp. | reverse complement strand
TTTATCGCCATAGTCGGGGTTACCCCCGACAAGGGTCAATATAGGGGGAGGGGGCGGGGGGCGCAAGGGCGGGTGTCCACGGTGGACATTTCCGGATCAGTGATTGAAAACAATGGATTGGTCACGGACGTTAGGGAATTGGAAAGGTTCTTTTCCGACCCTTTCATGAGTCTGTTTCCGCAGGGCAGTCCGCGAGGGGCCGCCCCTGGACACCTCGTTCGATGGCTTGCGGCAGATGACCTGGCAGCCGCGGAACAAGGGCCGTGTCGTGAACCGGAGGCACGGTCGCCGCCTGATGTGCGCCGTGCGCCTGATGCCGATCTGCGAAGAGCCCGACACCGGCAGGCCCGCGAAGGGGCACAGGACCTGGCCCTGTCTGCCGGACGGGTTGCGGGTCGAGCGGCCGGATCAGGTCTGGTGCGCCGACATCGCTTGCGTCCCGATTCGCAAGGGCCTCCCCTGTCTGGTTGCCAGCGTGGACCGGTTCGCCCCGAAGGTGGCGGCCTGGCGCATCTCTGACACCTGCGAGGCCGACGGTTTTGTCGAGGCGCCGGACGAGGCGAACCGCCGATTTGGCTTGTCCGAGTTCATGAACACCGATCAGGGCAGCCGGTTCACCTGTTTCGCCCGGACCGACTGGCTGGGGCGGATCGGCAGCCCGATCCCGCTGGACGGCAAGGGGCGCTGTCTCGACATCATCGCCGCTTTGCGGAGCTTCGGTGCATCGCACCTCGCCGACGGTCCCTGACGCATGACAGCGCCATTCTTCACGCCACAGAGGCCGGATCGCAGGTAAAGGCCAGAATCGGGCACCGGATCGCCTTCCACCATCAGCATCGCCCTCGCACTGCCCATGGCCGAGAACCGCCCGACCTGCACGGCGTCAACGCACTTCGACCCGTTCGCGCGGTGCAGGCCGTGGCCTGGAGCAACCGGAACCCTGTCGGAGGATCGCGGAGGAGCTCGGGCAGTCGGTCCCTGTGACAGGCGCGTTGTCGCTGCCGCCTGTTTCCGTCATGCCGGGAACCTGTCCCGCGTGCGGTTGGCGAAGGCGACGAGCGAGAGCATCACCGGCACCTCAACCAGCACCCCGACCACGGTGGCCAGCGCGGCACCCGAATTCAGGCCGAATAGCCCGATGGCCACCGCGACGGCCAGTTCGAAGAAGTTCGACGTTCCGATCAGGGCGCAGGGCGCCGCCACCTTGTGCGGCAGCTTCCATGCGAAGGCCCATGCGTATCCAAGCGCGAAGATGCCGTAGGACTGGATGATGATCGGCACGGCCAGAAGCGCGATCAGCAGTGGCTGGGCGATGATGACCTGTCCCTGGAAACCGAAGAGCAGCACCACGGTCAGCATGAGGCCAAGGACCGAAGCGGGCTTGATCCGCGCCGTGAACTCTGCAACCGCCGCTTCGCCCCCGTGCGCCATCAGGGCCCGCCGTGTCAGCGCCCCGGCGGTCAGGGGAATGACGATGTAGAGGACGACCGACAGGATCAGCGTCTTCCACGGGACGGTGACGTCGGTCACGCCAAGCAGAAAGGCGACGATCGGCGCGAAGGCCACGACCATGATCAGGTCGTTCACGCTGACCTGCACCAGCGTGTAGTTCGGATCGCCCTTCGTCAGTTGCGACCAGACGAACACCATCGCCGTGCAGGGCGCCGCACCCAGCAGGATCAGCCCCGCGACGTATTCGGGCGCCTTGGCCGGGTCGATCAGCCCGGCGAAGACATGGTTGAAGAACACAACCGCAAGCGCCGCCATGGTGAAGGGCTTGATCAGCCAGTTGACGGCCAGCGTGATGACCAGCCCCTTCGGCCGCTGCCCCACGTCCTTCAGCGAACCGAAATCGATCGCGATCATCATCGGATAGACCATCGCCCAGATCAGCACGGCCACCACCAGGTTGACCGAGGCATATTCCAGCCCCGCGAGCCCGGCGAACAGGCCGGGCATGAGGTTGCCCAGAACAAGGCCGGCAAGGATGCAAAGGGCGACCCAGAGGGTCAGCCAACGTTCGAAAAGGCTCATGCAGGCTCTTTCTTTCCGGGGATGCAGCAGGCACCGTCAGGTGGAGGGGCAAGTCCCATGATCAGATCCGCAAGCGGAGCCAGTGCCGCGGGATTCAGCGCGTAACAGACCCTGGGCCCGTCAATATCGCCCGTGATCACGCCCGCTGACTTCAGGATGCGCAGGTGCTCGGAAACCGTCGATTGCGCAAGGCCGAGGGCGCCCACGATGTCGCCCCCGATGCAGCCGGGAGTGGCCTGAAGCAAGCGCAGGATCCGGATCCGCGCCGGATGTGCGAGCGCCTTTGCCAGGGCGGCCGTCCTCGTTTCGTCCGTAGCCATCTGCCGCGCTTCCCAAGCCGGGACAATTCCGTATATCGTCGATCTACGATTTCGTCCGCCGTTGGACAAGCAGCTTCGTGCCGTGTCGAGATCGTCGCGGACGTGGGGGAGACAGGCTTCGGGGGGGCAGGGATGAGAAGCACACGTCGCGCCGTGCTGCGGGGAGTGGCGGCCCTGGCCGCACCCTTCGTGGCGACCCGAGGCCGGGCGCAGACCGCGGCGCCCTTCCGGTTTGCGCTGACGCCGGTCTTCCTAGACAACGACGCGGCAGTCATTTCGGCCCTTCGCGCCGCACTGGCCGAAGGCATGGGTCAGGACATCGAGCTTGTCCAGCGACGCACCTATCAGGAGATTTCGGGCGCGCTGCTCGACGGTTCCGTGGATGCCGCCTGGACCTGCGGCTATCCCTATCTTCAGCACAAGGCGGAACTTTCCCTGCTTGGTGTGCCGGTCTGGAGAGGGAAACCACTCTACCAGTCCTATCTCATCGTGGACAGGGATGATCCCGCGACCGGGTTGGCAGACCTGCGCGGCGGAACCCACGCCTTTTCCGACCCCGACAGCAATTCCGGCTTTCTGGTCACGGCCTCGGACCTGGCGCGGGAGGGCCAGACCCCGGACCGGTTCTTCTCGCGCGTCATCTTCACCTACGGACACCGCAACGTCGTCCGGTCGGTGGCAGGTGGCCTGACCCGGTCCGGCAGCGTCGATGGCTATGTCTGGGAGGCGCTCAGCTCCGCCGAGCCGGATCTGACGGCACGGACAAAGGTCATCGTGCGCTCGGAGTGGTTGGGCTTCCCCCCGATGGTGGCCCGGTCGGACCGCATGGATGAGCCCTCGGTGAGGGCTTGCCAGACGGCGCTCCTGGGGCTTTCGGACACGGCGCGGGGGCAGGAAGCCCTCAGACTCCTGAGCCTCGATGCGATCGTGCCGGGGGAGGATGCGCTTTTCGACGGTATCGCCGCCCGCATGGCTGTCCTGTTCGGCGGATGAGACCCATGCGGCGCTTTCGCGACCTGCCTGTGACCTTGCGTGTGCCGCTGGTGATGGCGGGCCTGATGATCCTGCTTGGCTTTCTGGCCAGCCAGAGCGTCCTGTCCGCCTTGAGCCGGGTGCAGGATGCCCGCCTGTCCGAAACCGCGCGGCTGCATGTCGAAGGCTTGTCCGTCGCTCTCGGCCCCTCGGTGCTCCGGCAGGATGTCTGGGAGGTCTATGATATCCTCGACCGGGCACGTTCGGCCTATGACGGGCAGCGATTGCTGCTGTCGATCGTGGCCGACGAGCGCGGGCGCATCCTGGCCGCCACGGACCCGCGTCGCGCGCCTGTGGGGGAAGCCGTCGCAGGCTTCGAACTGGGCGCGGTTCCCCCTGGTGCGGTTCGCATGACCGGTGAACCCGTGCTTCGGGTCGCGGCACCCCTGCTGTTCCAGGGCCGCCAGATCGGACAGATCCTGACCGAACTGGATGTGACGGACCTCCTGGCCGAGCGCCGCAACGTTTCGATGTGGCTTCTGTTCGGAAATGCGGCGGCCACGGCGCTTCTGGCCTTCGGAGGCTGGCTGGCCGTAGCGCGGATCCTTCGCCCCGTCGGCACCCTGGTGTTGGCCATGGACGATTCGAAAGGGGCGCCAAGGCCCATAGCCGAGTCGGACATCCCGCGCGGAGATCCGGGGCTGTCGCGGTTGATCTCCACCTACAACCGCATGACCACGGCTGTCGAAAGCCGCGCCGAAGCCGAGCGTCGCCTTGCGGAACGCGAGCGTTTCGTCAGCCTCGGGCGGCTGTCCTCGTCACTCGCGCACGAAGTGAACAACCCTCTGGGGGGGCTTCTCAATGCCGTCGATACCATTCTGACCTATGCAGACCGACCCGAGGTGGTGCGTCAGTCCGCCGAACTCATGCAGCGCGGACTGTCGCATCTGCGGGATGTGACCCGTGCGATCCTGGATGAGAACCGCCTCGACCGCGTCGGACAGGCCTTGCGCCCCGCGGACCTGGAAGACTTGCGGCTTCTGTTCGAACCCGAGGTGGCCAGCCGCGCGCAGACCCTGCGCTGGCAAGTGGAGGCAGGCCCGGACGAGCTGGGCAGTCTGCCCGCCGCGCCGGTGCGACAGGTGGTGCTGAACCTGCTGCTGAACGCGGGCGCGGCGGCGGGGAAGGGCGGCGAGGTGGCGCTTGTCGTCTCGGCCGCCGACGACCGCCTGAGCTTCGAGGTCCGCGACAACGGTCCCGGGCTCGGGCGCTCCGATCTTGACCGGCTGCTGGGTTCGGGCCCGTTGCCGCCGGGGGGCGGTGTGGGCTTGCGGCTGGTGCATGATCTTGTCGTCCGGCTGGGCGGGGAAATCCGGCACGAGCGCAGGGATGACATGACCCATGTCTGCGTCGTCCTGCCGATGAGGGGCCGCGGCGATGCTTGAGGGCCGGCGCATCGTCCTGGTCGAGGACGACGATATCATGGGGGCCTCTCTGGTCCAGCGCCTGGAGCTGGAGGGGGCCGAGGTGCAGTGGCACCGCCAGATCCTGCGTGCGCTGCCCGCGATCCGGACGCCGCGCAAGCCGGTCGATGCGGTCGTTTGCGATATCCGGCTGCCGGACGGGACCGGCGAACAGCTTTATGAAACCCTGACCCGGACGGGTCACCCGCCGCCGTTTCTTTTCATCACGGGACAGGGATCGATCGATCAGGCCGTGCGCCTGATCCGGTCGGGCGCCAGGGACTATATCGTCAAGCCGTTCGACATCGCCCAGTTCCTGATCCGTCTGACCCGGATCATGCGGCCGCGGGCCGATCTGGAGATGCCGCCGGAAACCGGGATATCCGAGGCTGCCCGGGCCGTCGATCGCCAGGTGGCCGAGGCGGCCGGGCGTGACTCGCCGGTTCTGCTGCGCGGCGGCCCCGGGCTTGGCAAGCTGCGGCTCGCCCGGCGCATCCATGATCTTTCCGACCGACGCGCGGCCCCTGCCATCGTCCTGGACGCACTGGCGGGGCCAGTCGAAACCGAAACGCTTGTCCGGGCGATCTCCGATGTCGGCGAGGGAAGCCTGTTCATCGTCGGCATCGGCCGTCTTGCTCCGGATTGCCAGGAGGTGCTGCTGACCGGTCTCAGAAAGGCGGAGTTTCGGCTCATCGCGACGGCCGGGCTGAGGCTTGAGGAGAAGGGGGCCGATCGGTTCCGATCCGATCTCTTTTCGATTCTCGCCTCGCACGAGATCGTGGTTCCCGCACTCTCGGAACGACCGGAAGATGCCGTCTGGCTTGCGGGCCGGCTTTTCCCGGCCCTGAATGCGCGCAGGGCCAGCCCGCTGACCGGGATCGCCGCATCCGCGGAAGAGGCGATCCTGGCGCACGACTGGCCGGGGAACGGGCGCGAGTTGCGCGCCAGACTGCTTCGCGCCGTGGAGGCTGCGGTTGGCGATCTTGTCCTGACATCCGACCTGTTTCCCGAACGGACCGGCAGTGCGGGGCTGAGAACCCTTGCCGAAGTGCGCGATGCGGCCGAGCGATCGCAGATCGTGGCGGCACTGGAGAGAACCGGGGGCCAGGTCGGCGAGGCAGCGAAACTTCTGCGGGTTTCCCGGACCACGCTGTGGGAGAAGATGCAAAAGCTTGGTCTCTGACCGCGCCGCTGATGCCGCATTGGGCCGCGGCTTGTGTTCGGAAATCCGAACATTCAAGAATCTTGTTTTTTTTCATAATGTTGCTGGCGGCCAGACACGGCATTCCGGCGGTCAGATCCGGGCTTTGCCCTGCTAACCTTGGCCTGAGGGAACCAAGGGAGGATCCGTTACCATGAAATGCAACCGGTTGGTCGATGTCGGCCGCCGCCAGTTCCTGCGCGGGGGTGTCCTCGGCGTCGCGGGGGCTGCGGCGGCAACGGTCATGCCCGCAGGGCAGGCCAAGGCGCAG
>JBKBVC010000109.1:0-6379 GCA_046289805.1 Tabrizicola sp. | reverse complement strand
CCAGAGCGCATGCCGCGAGGCCGGCGGGTCGTCCGTGGCTTCAGCCATATTCGGCACGATCCGCTCCGATCCCCTGGGCAGAAGCGCGTTCAGCGGCAGGGCCAGCCCGAGGTGGATCAGCGCCCAGCCGAGGCAGGCCTCGCGCCAGCCCCAGGTGGCCAGCATCAGGCCCGACAGGGGCCAGCCCACGGTGCTGGCAAAGCCGGCGATCAGGGTGATGCCGGTGATCGGGCCTCGCGCCTCCTTGCCATAGATGCCGGCCAGGGTGGCGAAGGCTGCCTCGTAAAGCCCGATCCCCATCCCGATCCCGATCACGGCCCAGCCCAGGAACAGAAGGCCCGGCGATACGGCCGTGCCCAGAAGGGCCAGGCCCGCCGCAAAGACCAGATTCGACAGGATCAGCACACCCCGCCCGCCGATCCGGTCGATCCGCGCCCCGGCCCAGGGACCGACCGTCGCCGAGACGACCATCGCGACCGAGAAGGCGCCGAACACCCAGACCGGGGACAGCCCGAAGCCTGCCGCCATCGGCGCAGCCAGCACGGCCGGCACATAATAGCTGGAGGCCCAACCGATGGTCTGCGCCGTGCCCAACGCGGCGACGATCCAGCCTTTGCGGGCAGGCGAAACTCTCATTCCGGGGACCGATCTCCCGCGCCGGACGCCCCCGCGCAACATTCGGCGGCCAGGTGCTCGATCAGGGCCCGCATGACAGGGTAGTTGGCATGACAGATCAGCGAGGTCCCGACACGTTGCTGCCGGATCAGGCCGACCTGCACCAGCGCCCGGCAGTGATGCGACAGAGTGGATCCCGGGATGCCGAGCTGCTCCTGGATCTGACCCATGGTCTGCCCGGGTTCGCCCGCCCGCACGAGCAGCCGGTAAAGCCGAAGGCGGGTCGGGCTGCCCAGGGCTGCAAGACGCGCGGCGGCAAGGTCCGTATCCATGACCGCATTTAATTCGGTATTTCCAGAAATATCAAAACAAATGTTGCGCCCGGTCATGGTAACGGATGTCCTTGTGTGGGCCTTGTGCTAGACTGGTGTGGTAACAGGATGGCACGAAGATCGTGCCCTGTGTGAAAGCGTATGGATTTCAATCAATTGACATCCGCCTGTGCCAGTTTCCGGTGAAGGTGCGCCTATCCAGACAAATTCGTTGCTCTGCCGGGCCTGTGCTGTATTCGTTTCTCGATCAGGGGGCCAGATGACGACCAGAGACGATCTGCAAGAGCGCAAGCGCGGAACCGGAGCCCGCCTCGTCTATGAAAGGCTGCGCGAGGAGATCCTGGATCTCGTGCTGCAACCCGGAGAGCCGGTGGACGAAATCGGCCTGGCCGAGCGGCTGTCGATGTCCCGCACGCCTGTTCGCGAGGCTCTGGTCCGGTTGGCCTCCGAGGGGCTGGTGACGCTATTGCCCAACCGCTCGACCGTGGTGTCGCAGATCGACTTTCCGAACCTGCATCACTTTTTCGACGCACTGACGTTGATGTACCGAATGACGACCCGGCTGGCGGCCGAGTTCCACGACGCGGCCGACCTTGCCGCCATTCGCGACCGGCAGAACGACTTTGCGCGGGCGGTCCTGTCCGGAGATACCGCCGGAATGATCCGGCTGAACCGCGAGTTCCACATCGCCATCGCCGAGGCGGGTCGCAATCCCTATTACCTGCAACTCTTTGCGCGCCTCCTGGACGAGGGCCGCCGGATCCTGCGGCTCTACTATTACCCGGCCTTCGAGCCGCGCCTGCCCCACCCGTATATACAGGAGCATGAGGCGATCATCGCCGCCCTCGCCGCCCGCGATGTAGATACATGTGACCGCCTGGCCAGAGAGCACGCCGACAAGATCGTGCAGCAGATCCAGGCGATGATCGCACGCGACCTGCGTCGGGATGTTCCGCTGTGAGATTCTTGTCGACAGATAAAATACAAACTCTATGCTCGGCCGCACATCGGCGGGAATCATCCGCGAAACGGAGGAGTGGCGCATGCATTCGGAGATCTTTTCGGGCACCATCCCGGCCCTGATGACCCCCTGCACGGCGGACCGCAGCCCCGACTTCGACAGCCTGGTCGCCAAGGCGAAGCAGCTCGTGGGTCTCGGCATGTCCGCGGTCGTCTATTGCGGGTCCATGGGCGACTGGCCGCTGCTGACCACCGAACAGCGGATGGAGGGGGTCGAACGCCTGGTGAAGGCGGGGATCAAGGTGGTTGTCGGCACCGGAGCCGTAAATACAGCGACCGCTGCCGCCATTGCCGCCCATGCGCAGAAGGTCGGCGCGCATGGCCTCATGGTCATTCCCCGCCTCTTGTCACGCGGCACGGTGGTTGCAGCGCAGCATGCGCATTTCAAGGCGGTGCTCTCCGCCGCGCCGAACCTGCCCGCCGTCATCTACAACAGCCCCTATTATGGCTATTCGACAAAGGCCGACCTCTTCTTCCGGATCCGGGCCGAGCATCCGAATCTGGTCGGCTTCAAGGAGTTCGGCGGATATGACGACCTGTCCTATGCCGCCAGTGCGATCACCGGGGCCTCGCCAGACTTGAAGCTGATGATCGGTGTCGATACGGCGGTCTATCACGGCTATGTCAACTGCAACGCCGATGGGGCGATCACCGGGATCGGCAATGTGCTGCCGCGCGAGGTGCTGCATCTGGTGGCGCTGTGCAAGGCTGCGCAGAAGGGCGATGCCGAGGCGCGGCGGCTGGCCTGGGAACTGGATCAGGCGATGCAGGTTCTGGCCGAGGTGGATGCAGGCCCGGACCTGGTGCTGTTCTTCAAGCACATGATGGTCCTGCGTGGCGAGACCGCGTATTTACATCACTTCAACGAGGGCGACGAGCTGTCGGCCAGCCAGAAGGGCTTCATCGAGGCGCAGCTGAAGCTGTTCGACGCCTGGTATGCCGATTGGTCCAGACAGCCGGAGGCGCGCAAATACGCCGCCTGAGATGAAGGTCATCGTCATCGGGGCCGGGGTCATCGGCCTGTCCGCCGCGCTGATGGCGCAATCGCGGGGTCTTTCGGTCACCGTGGTTGACCGGGAAGGCCCCGCCGCCGGGGCCTCGGCCGGAAATGCCGGGGCTTTTGCCTTCACCGACATCCTGCCGCTTGCCTCGCCCGGCATCCTGCGGAAGGCGCCGAAATGGCTGCTGGATCCCCTCGGCCCGCTGACCATCCCCCCCGCCTACGCATTGAAGATCACCCCGTGGCTCTACCGCTTCTGGAGGGCCTGTTCGCCAAAGGCCGTTGTGGCCTCCACTACCGCCCAGACCGCGCTGATGGACCTGTCGCGCGCCGAGCTGGAGCCATTCCTTTCCGCAACGGGCACCCTGTCGATGCTGCGCAAGGACGGCAACCTCCAGGTCTATGAGAGCGAGGCGGAATTCCGCGCGTCGCTGACCGGCTGGGACGCGCGGACAGCCCATGGGATCGAGTTCCGGCACATGGGGCCGGAGGAGATGGCGGCGCTGCAACCGGGGTTGTCGCCGCGCTTTGTCAAGGGGACCTTCACCCCCGGCTGGTGGTCCATCGCCGACCCGAAGGACTATGTGCTGGCGCTGGCCGAAAGGTTCCGCGCCCGAGGTGGAACCTTCCTGCGGGCCGAGGTCACCGGCCTGAAGCCGCAGGACGGGGGCGTGTCGATACAGACAACGGGCGAGACGCTGACCGCCGAAAAGGTCGTCCTCGCCGCCGGGGCCTTCTCGCACCGCATTGCCGCCACGCTGGACGAGCGCATCCCGCTGGAGACGGAGCGCGGCTACAACACCACCCTGCCGCCTGACGCGCTGGACCTGCGCTGCCAGATCACATTCGGGGGACATGGCTTTGTCGTCTCGCGCCTGTCCACGGGGATCCGGGTGGGGGGCGCGGTGGAACTGGGCGGACTGTCGCTACCGCCGAACTACAGACGGTCAGAGGCCATGTTGCGGAAGGCAAAGGCCTTTCTGCCTGGTCTCAAGACTGAAGGTGGCAAGCAGTGGATGGGCTTCCGCCCCTCGCTGCCTGACAGCCTGCCTGCCATCGGGCGGTCAAAGGCATCGCCCCTTGTCGTCCATGCCTTCGGCCACGGCCATCTGGGCCTGACGCAAAGTGCCGGGACCGCACGGCTTGTTGCGGACCTGTTGACCGATGCACCGCCCGCGATCAACCTCACGCCATTTAGCCCGCAAAGGTTCTGACATGGCTGTATATACGTTCTCCTGCCTCGACGGGCACACCTGCGGCAATCCGGTGCGGTTGGTCTCGGGTGGCGGTCCCCGGCTGGAGGGTACGACGATGCTGGAGCGGCGGGCGCATTTCCTGCGGGACTACGACTGGATCCGCACCGGGCTGATGTATGAGCCGCGCGGGCATGACATGATGTCGGGGTCGATCCTCTATCCGCCGACGCGGGCGGATTGCGACGTGGGGGTGCTGTTCATCGAGACCTCGGGCTGCCTGCCCATGTGCGGGCACGGGCTGATCGGGACGGTGACGATGGGGCTGGAGAACGGGCTGATTATCCCTCGCGAACCGGGGCGGTTGGCGGTGGATGCTCCGGCTGGACGGGTCGAGGTTTCGTATATACAGGACGGCCGGTTTGTCGAGGAAGTGCGGCTGACCAATGTGCCGGGTTTCCTTTATGCAGAAGGACTTACGGCCGAGGTGGAGGGTCTGGGCGAGGTTGTGGTGGACGTGGCCTATGGCGGGAACTTCTATGCGATTGTCGAGCCGCAGAAGGCCTTCCGCGACATGGCGGACCATACGGCGGGGGAGCTGGTGGGGTGGTCGCCTAAGCTGCGGGCGGCGCTGAATGCGAAGTATGAGTTCGTGCATCCCGAGCATCCGCAGATCAGGGGGCTGAGCCATATCCTGTGGACGGGGAAGCCGACGGTGCCGGGGGCCCATGCGCGTAACGCCGTGTTTTATGGGGAGAAAGCGATTGACCGCAGCCCCTGCGGGACGGGGACCTCGGCCCGGATGGCGCAGCTGGCGGCAAAGGGGAAGCTGGCCGTGGGGGACGAGTTCCACCATGAGAGCATCATCGGGTCGATCTTCAAGGGGCGGGTCGAGGCCGCGGCGACTGTTGCTGGCCGCCCCGCGATTGTCCCCTCCATCGCCGGCTGGGCGCGGCAGACGGGGATAAACACGATCTTCATCGACGACCGCGACCCGTTTGCGCATGGGTTCGTGGTGAAGTAGGGCCGCAAGCCATCGAACAAGCGGATCGCGGTGGTCAGCCCTTGACGGCGAAGTGATCCGCGATCTTGCGCGCCATGGCTTCCGAGATGCCCTCGACCGCCTGCAGATCGGCCACCCCGGCCCGCGCCACGGCCTTCGCGCTGCCGAAATGTGCCAGAAGCGCACGCTTGCGCGCGGCGCCGATGCCCGGGATCTCGTCCAGCGGCGTGGCGCCGACAGCCTTCGCCCGCTTGGCGCGGTGGGCGCCGATGGCCCAGCGGTGGGCCTCGTCCCGCAGGCGCTGGATGAAGTAGAGGACGGGGTCGTTGCGTTGCAGGGCGAAGGGGCGTTCGCCGGGGCGGTGGAACTCCTCTTTCCCGGCGTCGCGGTCGATGCCCTTGGCGACGCCGACCATCGGGATGTCCTCGACGCCAAGCTCGGACATGATCTCGGCCACGGCGGAGACCTGCCCCGCGCCGCCGTCGATGAGGATCAGGTCGGGCCACATGTCGGTCTTGCGCTCGGGGTCTTCTTTCAGCAGGCGCTCGAAGCGGCGGGTCAGGACTTCCTTCATCATGCCGAAGTCGTCGGAGTTCGCCCCGGCCCCGGACTTGATGTTGAACTTGCGGTATTGCGATTTCAGGAAGCCTTCCGGCCCGGCGACGATCATGCCGCCGACGGCATGGGCGCCCTGGATGTGCGAGTTGTCATACACCTCGATCCGCCGCGGCGGGGCGTCGAGGTCGAAGGCCTCGGCGAGGCCCTGGAGAAGCTTGTTCTGCGTGGTGGACTCGGCCATTCGCCGGGCAAGGCTTTCGCGGGCGTTGCGGACGGCGTTCTCGACGAGCTCGGCCTTTTCGCCCCGTTGCGGGACAGCGAGCTCCACCTTGCGGCCAGCGCGGGCGGAGAGGGCCTCGGCCACCAGGTCGGGGTTGTCCACCGGGTGGGAGAGGAGAATCAGCCGGGGCGGGTCCTTGTCGTCGTAGAACTGGGTGAGGAAGGCCTCCATGATCTCGGGCTCTTCCGCTCCGGCGCCGGTCCTGGGGTAGAAGTCGCGGTTGCCCCAGGACTGGTTTGCGCGGATGAAGAAGACCTGGACGCAGGCCTGGCCGTGTTCGAGGTGAAGCGCGACGACATCGGCCTCGGCCACGCCCTGCGGGTTGATGGCCTGCGACTGCTGCACCTGGGTCAGCGCGCGGATGCGGTCGCGCAGCGC
>JBKBVC010000108.1:0-6386 GCA_046289805.1 Tabrizicola sp. | reverse complement strand
TGACTTTGCCGCCGACGGGGCCACGGCCCTGCATGGCGGAGCGGGTCCGGCATGGAGGGGACCGGGGACCGGGGGCCGGCGCTGCGCGCCGCCCCCTTGTGATACGCGCCGGATGATTCAAGTCGGGTGATCCGGGCCGGATACGCGACCCGACAAAGAACTGCGGCGCGGTTCTGGGGAAAACCGCGCCGCCTCGGCTTGCCTGCCCCTTGGGGATAAGGGCAATTGACGGCAAGACACTTGTCGATCTGCACCGCTCGGCAAGCCATCCGCGCGAAGGGCACCGTACCGCCAGTCGAAGCCGAACCCTCACCAGGACCCGCCCACCGTTACGTTACCCTTGCCTTTCACATGACGCTACGTCAGGCGAGTAGGGAAAACCCTACCTGCACCTCAGCTGGCGGCCCGCGCGACCTCGGCAGTTTGCTGGAAGATCATGTTCAACAGCGCGGCCTTGGCCACAGCCTGCGCGGTGGTCTCCACCGCCAAGGCCTCGCGGGCCAGGCGCAGGTGTTTTTCCACCATCGCCGGGCTGACCCCCATGAGCAGCGCCACATCCTGCGTCGTCTTGCCATCCGCCACCCATTCCAGCGCCTCGCGCTGGCGCGGGCTGAGCGCGCGGTGCCGAGACAGTTGCGGCAGATGCACGATGGTCAGGTGCATCATGTTGGCGACTGCGAGCATCTCCTCGCCGCGCAAGGCAAAGATCTCCTCGACGTCTTGCAGGCCGATCCCGGGATCGGCGATCAACCCCATTGCGCCCTTCGACCGCGACAGCACCTCCGGGAAGCTGATAGAAATGCCGGCGACGATGCCCATCTCGATGTTCTGGCGCACCGCCTCGGCCTCTTGGGGCGACAGCCTGCCCGCCACGAAGGCCTCATGCACCCAGGACCAGGTGCATATGCCTGAATTGGTCTCGGCCCAGCGGAACGCCGGGGTCTTGGCGTAGAACCCGCCCTGGAAATAGCGCTTGACGTAGTCGGCGTCGCAAGTGGACAGGAACAGGGCATCGTCAGGATCGCCGATGGTCTTCTGATGCTTGAAGCGGGTGAAACCGTAGTTGATCCGCTGGAAGCCAAGTCCGGCGAAATGCTTCGTGGCGAGGTCCCAGGCCTCGTCGATCCGTGCCGAGGCGGCAATCCGGTTCAGCAGCGGCAGGATGGTGTCGGCCATGGCGGTCGTTCCTTGTCCCTGAGTGCCGTGTGGTCGCTTGACGCTGCGGCACTGGTGACTTGGACGCCTGATACGGCAGATTTCCTTGGCTTGTCGAGTGGTTGGCCCGTCAGTCCCGCGTCAAATCGACCGCAGGCCCGGCTCCGCCATCTGCCGGAGGCTCAGGAGGGGCAGGGCGCCCCTCTACCGCAGGCCCGTTTCCGCGGCGGCGCGGATCGCCCGGATGTTGGCCCCGTAGGCTGCCGGCGCGTCCGGCGTTCCGCCTTTGAACACCGCCGCGCCGGCCACCAGCACATCGGCCCCGGCTCGCGTTACTCGTGGCGCGGTGGATGCAGAGATGCCGCCATCGACCTCGACATGGACCGGCCGGTCGCCGATCAGCTGCCGCAGTCTGGCGATCTTGCCCACCTGGCTCTCGATGAAGCCCTGGCCGCCGAAGCCCGGGTTCACCGTCATCACGCAGACCAGCCCGACTAGATCCAGAAGCTCGGCAACGGCCTCGACCGGAGTGCCGGGATTGATCGCAACGCCCGGCTTTTTGCCCAATGCAGCAATGGCTTGCAGCGTTCTGTGAATGTGGGGGCCGGCCTCGACATGCACGGTGATGTTGTCGGCTCCGGCCTTGGCATATGCCTCGAGGTAAGGATCAACCGGCGAAATCATCAGATGGACATCCATCACGCCCCGGATATGCGGGCGCAGCGCCGCGCACATTGCCGGGCCGAACGTCAGATTCGGGACGAAATGTCCGTCCATCACGTCCACATGGACCCAGTCAGCGCCTTGCGCCTCGATGGCGCGACATTCGTCACCGAAACGGGCAAAATCCGCAGCCAGGATCGATGGGGCAATCTTGATCGAGCGATCGAACATCTGTCAGGGCTCCTTGCGCGTGCAGGCCTCATATCCCGGCCCGAGCAGCCTTACCAGTGCCGGATACATTACATAATATTGATTACACGATAAGCCCCAGAGCGCGTAGTCCCGCACTCCACCGAAAGAAAACGACCCGGCAGAATGCCGGGCCGCATGTTCCTTCTGGCTGCCCCTCAGCCGACGAGTTCGAGGCCGGAAAAGAAGAAGGCGATCTCGCGCGCGGCCGAAGCCTCGCTGTCCGAGCCGTGGACCGAGTTCTCGCCCTTGGACAGCGCGAATTCCTTGCGGATCGTGCCGTCGGCGGCCTGGGCGGGATCGGTCGCGCCCATGACCTCGCGGTTCTTCAGGATTGCGTTTTCGCCTTCCAGCACCTGGACGACGACCGGTTCCGAGGCCATGAACGCGCAGAGCTCGCCATAGAACGGGCGCTCCTTGTGTTCGGCATAGAACTGGCCGGCCTGGGCGGGCGTCAGGTGGATGCGCTTGGAGGCCACGACGCGCAGGCCCGCCTCCTCGAACTTGGCAATGATCTTGCCGGTCAGGTTGCGCTTGGTCGCATCGGGCTTGATGATCGACAGGGTTCGTTCAATGGCCATCGGGCTCTCCATGGGGTTCAGGGCGTTGCCGCCGGAATGGGACGCGCGGCTGCTACCACGCCCCAGCCCCGTTGAAAAGGTGCGCCGGCATTGACGCGACGCCCGGCATGAGGCACTCCGCAGCCCATGCTGAAGATCGAGGACATCACCTACAGCGTCGAGGGCCGCCCCCTGTTCCAGGGTGCGAGCGCGACCATTCCCGCCGGCCACAAGGTCGGGCTCGTAGGGCGCAACGGTGCGGGCAAGACGACGCTCTTCCGGCTGATCCGGGGCGAACTGGCGCTGGAGGGCGGCACGATCTCCCTGCCGAGCCGCGCCCGCATCGGCGGCGTGGCGCAGGAGGTGCCATCCTCGGACACCTCGCTTCTGGACACGGTTCTTGCCGCCGATACCGAGCGCGCAAGTCTGCTGGCCGAGGCGGAAACCGCCACCGATCCGCACCGGATCGCCGAGATCCAGGCGCGGTTGGCAGACATCGACGCCTGGTCCGCCGAGGCGCGGGCCTCCAGCATCCTCAAGGGTCTGGGGTTCGAAGCCGAGGAACAGCGGATGCCCTGCTCCGCCTTTTCCGGTGGCTGGCGGATGCGGGTGGCGCTGGCGGGCGTCCTCTTCGCCCAGCCCGACTATCTGCTTCTGGACGAACCGACCAACTACCTCGACCTCGAAGGCGCCTTGTGGCTGGAGTCCTACCTCCAGAAATACCCCCACACCGTGCTCATCATCTCGCACGACCGCGGCCTTCTGAACCGGGCCGTCCAGGGCATCCTGCATCTCGACAACCGCAAGCTCACCTACTGGCAAGGCGGCTACGACCAGTTCGCCCGCCAGATGGCCGAACGCCGCGCCGTGTTGCAGGCCGAGGCGAAGAAGGTAGAGGCGCGACGGGCGCATCTGCAAAGCTTCGTCGATCGCTTCAAGGCCAAGGCGTCCAAGGCCGTGCAGGCACAGTCCCGCGTGAAGATGCTGGAGAAGCTGACTCCGATCACTGCGCCGGAAGAGGCGAAGAAGATCGTCTTCACCTTCCCCGCCCCCGAGGAGCTGGCCCCGCCGATCATCAACCTGGACGGCGCCGCAGTGGGCTACGGTGGCCCTCCGGTCCTGCGGCGGCTGAATCTGCGGATCGACCAGGATGACCGCATCGCCCTGCTCGGCAGGAATGGCGAGGGAAAATCCACGCTTTCCAAACTCTTGGCAGGAAAACTTCAGCCTTGCGAGGGCAGGATTGCCCGGTCCTCCAAGCTGCGGATCGGCTACTTTGCGCAGCACCAGGTGGATGAACTGCACCTTGACGAGACGCCGCTCCAGCATGTCATGCGGCTGCGCCCGACCGAGGGACAGGCGAAGCTGCGCGCCCGGCTCGCGGGATTCGGTCTGATGGCGGACCAGGCGGAAACGGTCGTCGGGCGTCTTTCCGGGGGCCAGAAGGCGCGATTGTCGCTGCTTCTCGCGACAATCGACGCGCCGCACCTGCTGATTCTGGACGAACCCACCAACCACCTCGACATCGAAAGCCGTGAGGCGCTGGTCGAGGCGTTGACAGAATATCCCGGAGCGGTGATCCTTGTCAGCCACGACATGCACCTACTTGGCCTGGTCGCCGACCGCCTGTGGCTTGTAAAGGATGGCGCGGTGACTCCCTACACCGATGACCTCGAGGCCTACCGCCGTCAGTTGCTCGCCGGAGGTGACGAGGTCAAGGTTACCGCGAAACCGATTGAAAAGGCAAAGAAACCCGGTCGCGATGAGGTGCTGGCGCTGAAGGGTGAAGTGCGCAAGTGCGAGGACCGCCTGACCAAGCTGAACGAGATGCGCGAGAAGCTGGCGGTCAAGCTTGCCGACCCGACGCTTTACGAGGACGCACGCAAGGGCGAGCTCGAGACCTGGAACAGGAAATACGCCGAGGTCATGGAAGCCCTTGACCGGGCCGAGGCGCTCTGGCTGGTGGCGCAAGAAAAGCTCGATGCTGCAACAGCTTAGACACGGAAACAGTCTGTATACGAGAGTGTATATACAGACCGTCCTGCGGTGAAGCACAATGCCGATGCCATGGACCTATCGTCAGGCGACACGTGAGTGGCGGGCCTTTCTCGCCCTGGCGCGCGAGGTCATGGACCTGGAGACCGACAACCTGACCTACACCGCCGTCCAGGGCGTCTTGCAGGCCTTCCGGCGGCGGCTGACCGCGCAACAGGCCATCGATTTCGCCCAGGTCCTGCCCAGCGTCCTGCGGGCGCTTTTCGTCGCCGACTGGCAGATCGAGCCCCCCGTCCCGCCCGGCACCCGTGCCGAGTGGACGGCCGAGGCGATGGCCTTGCGCCCGCACCACAACCTGACCCCGCCGAACTGCGTCGCGGCGACCGCCTACGCCTTGCGCAAGTCTGTCCCGCGCGCGGATCTGGAGCGGGTGCTTGCCACCCTGCCCCCCTTCGCGGCCGATTTCTGGTCAACACCAGGCATCGATCCGGCCACCCTTGGCCCGGGCATCGTCTGAGGTTGTGCTTCCCAAACGCCGGGCCGCGGCTTAGCCTGCGGGAAATCCCCGGGGGACAGATGCCCGATACCGCCTTCCTGATCACCGCCTTCGCCACGCTGTTCGTGGTGATCGACCCGCCGGGTCTCGTGCCCCTGTTCATCGCCCTGACCCGCGGCATGGGGCCCGAGAAACGCCGGGCGATGGCGCGACGGGCCTGCCTCATCGCGGCCTGCCTTCTGCTTCTGTTCGGACTGGCCGGAGAGGCGATCCTGACCTTCATCGGCATCTCGATGCCCGCCTTCCGCATCGCCGGCGGGATCCTTCTGTTCCTCACCGCGCTCGACATGCTGTTCGAGCGTCGCACCCAGCGGCGCGAGGGCCAGCAGGCCGAACCCGACCACGACCCCTCGGTGTTCCCGCTGGCCACGCCCCTCATCGCGGGTCCCGGCGCCATCGCGACGATGATCCTGCTGGTCGGACAGGCCGGGCCGGACTGGAGCGGGACGATCTGGGTGCTTGGACTTCTGATCCTGATGATGGCCGTGACCTATGCCTTCCTCCTCGCCTCGCCGCCGCTGGAACGGATGCTCGGCCGGACCGGGGTTATCGTCATCACGCGGCTCCTGGGCATGCTGCTGGCGGCGCTCTCGGTGCAATTCGTGATCGATGGCATCCGGGGCACCGGGCTGATCGGCTGACCTTCCCAAGGCGCCCCCCTGCCCCCATAGTCATCGCGAACCGGAGGTGTGGATGGACGGCGAGACATTGGCACGCGTGGGGTATCTGGCGCTGATCCTCGCGGCGCTTGGCGGCTGGGTCATCGTCGAGTTTCGCCAACGGATGGGGCAAGCCCTGCGCATGGCGCTGGCCTGGGGAATGATCTTCCTGGGGATGATGGCAGGCTACGGGCTGTGGTCCGACATCCGCCAGGACATCATGCCGATCCAGTCGGTCTCTGACGGCGCGGTCGAGGTGCCGCGGGCCGAGGACGGGCATTACTATCTGACGCTGCGAATCGACGGGACCACGGTGCCCTTCATGGTGGACACCGGGGCCTCGGGCATGGTGCTGGCGGCGCGGGACGCCAAGCGGCTGGGGATCGACCCGGGCAGTCTGACCTTCCTCGGTCAGGCCAATACGGCGAACGGAGTGGTGCGGACGGCGCGGGTCACGCTGCAGGATGTGGAACTGGGTCGTGTCGCGAATGTGGTGGAAATTGCCGAGCAGCGGGCTCCGGGCATGTAACGATGGCTCCAGTCAGGCCG
>JBKBVC010000107.1:0-6431 GCA_046289805.1 Tabrizicola sp. | reverse complement strand
TCTTCGCCTCGCAGAGGTTCTGGGGCTACACCCTCTCCGCCGCCTTCGCCTCGGGCTGCTTCTTCGCCTATCTCGGCGGCGCGCCCTATGTCGGCGACAAGATCTTCGGCCTGAGTTCCACCCATGTCGGCGCCCTCTTCGCCCTGACCGCCATCGGCTACGCGGCGGGCAACTTCCTCGCCGGGCGCCATTCCGTCCGCATCGGCATGAACCGGATGATCCTGCTGGGCTGCCTCGTCACCTCCGCCGGCCTCGCCCTTCTCGCCCTCCTCACCCTGGCCGGCCTCTCCGGCCCCACGATCTTCTTCGGCCTCACCATCTTCATGGGCCTCGGCAACGGCATCTGCCTGCCCAACGCCAACGCGGGGATGCTCTCGGTCCGCCCCAACCTCGCCGGCACCGCCTCGGGCCTGGGCGGAGCCATCCTGATCGGCGGCGGCGCGGCCCTTGCCGCCGTCGCGGGCATCCTCCTCGGCCCCGGCTCCACCGAGATGCCGTTGATCCTCCTGATGCTTGCCTCATCAGCGGCCTCGGTCGTGGCCATCCTCTTCGTCATCCGCCGCGCCCGCCAGATCGAGGCTTGACGGAAGTTTGCAAAGCGCCGCATAGCTTTGCAAAGAGGTCCCCGATGCCCACCCAGAAACTCTATGCCGGCGTCAAACTGCGCGAGATCCGCGGGCGCCTCGGCCTGACGCAGAAGGCCTTCGCCGACAAGCTGAAGGTCTCGCTGCCCTACCTGAACCAGATGGAGAACAACCACCGCCCCGTCTCGGCGGCGGTGGTGCTGGCGTTGGCGCAGGAATTCGGCCTCGATGTGACCGAACTCACCGTCGGCGAAAGCGAACGCCTTGTCACCGACATGCGCGAGGCCCTCGCCGACCCGGTCTTCACCACCGCCAGCCCCCCGCTCGCCGACCTCCGGCTCACAGCCTCGAATGCTCCCGCCCTCGCGCGGGCCTTCCTCGACCTGCATCGCGCCTATCGCCAGACCCACGAACGCCTCGCCTCGCTGGACGAGGCGCTGGGGCGCGAGGACGCTTCGCTGCGCCCTTCGCCCTGGGAGGAGGTGCGTGATTTCTTTCACTATTGCGACAACTACCTCGACGCCATCGACCGCGCGGCCGAACATTTCGCGGCTTCGGCTACCAACGGAAAAACCGTCGAAACTCTGGCGCAAGACCTGCTGAAGCGTTCAGGGATAAGCCTGCACTATTCCAGCTCCGCGCCCCTGCGCCACTACGACCCGCAGGCGAAACGGCTCGACATCTCCGCCCGCGCCTCCGGCCCCTCGCAACGCTTCCAGCTCCTGCACCAGGTGGCCCTTCTCACCCAGAACGACCTTCTCGAGGCCACCCTCGACCTCGCCCGGTTTTCCACGCCCGAGGCGCGCGACATCGCCAAGATCGGCCTCGCCAACTACTTCGCCGGGGCAGCCCTTCTGCCCTACCACGCCTTCCTGACGGCTGCACAGGAGGTGCGGCACGACCTCGAACGACTGGCCGACATCTTCGGCGCCTCGATCGAACAGGTGGGCCACCGGCTGTCCACCCTGCAACGCCCCGGCGCCAAGGGCATCCCATTCTTCTTCGTCCGCGTCGACCAGGCCGGGACCATCACCAAGCGCCACTCCGCCACGCGGCTGCAATTCGCCCGCTTCGGCGGGGCATGCCCCCTGTGGAACGTCCACCAGGCCTTTGAAACGCCGGGACAATTCCTGCGCCAGCTTGCCGAGACCCCGGACGGCGTGCGCTACCTCTGCCTTGCGCGCGATGTCTCGAAACCCGCCGGGGCTTTCCTCGCGCCCGTGCGTCGCTATGCCATCGGCCTCGGCTGCGAGGTGCAGCACGCGCCCCAGCTGGTCTATTCCGATGGGCTCGACCTGAAAGGCCGGTTCGAGCCCATCGGCATCTCCTGCCGCATCTGCGAAAGGGTGAACTGCCACCAGCGGTCGGTTCCGCCACTGGAAGGGCGGCTGAAGATCAACCCCAACGCGCGCGACGTCCTGCCTTACGAGATCGGCTGACCCCTCGTCGTTTCCTTCGGTCCTCCTCGGCGCCCAGCGCGAGGAGAAGCCGAAGGCGCACGACGAGCCGCCGCTACCTGCGCAAGGCCGCCGCGATCTGGTCCTTCAGCCGCGCCCGCTGCTTGCGCAGATGCTCTTCCTCTTCCTCGGTCAGAAGGTCCAGCCGGGTCTCGGCACGGTGCACCTTGTCGTTCACGCTGTCGTAGTCGGTCAGCAATCTGGCGAAATGCGGGTCCGATACCTTCAACGCGCTGATCTTCGCCGCTTCGCCCGGGAATTCCTCGTGCAGCGTGTGCGGGGTGTTCGACATGCCGGTCTCCTTCTTGACTGTCCGCGACAGCATGCTGCCCTGCGCCGGGTCGCGCCTTGACCCGGATCAAGTCAGCGCTGCGAAACGCGCCAGTTCGGATTGATCCACGGCTCCAGGTTCGAGGCCGGCAGAGGCGTGCGCCCCAGGATGTGATCCGCCGCCTTCTCGCCTGTCATGATCGACGGGGCGTTCAGGTTGCCGTTCGTGATCTGCGGGAAGATCGAGCTGTCGGCCACGCGCAGCCCTTCCACCCCGATCACCCGGCACTCCGGATCGACCACCGCCATCGGGTCGCTCGCCCGGCCCATCCGGCAGGTGCCGCAGGGGTGATAGGCGCTCTCGACATGTTCGCGCAGGAAATCGTCGAGTTCGGTGTCGGTCTGCACCGTCGGCCCCGGCTGGATCTCGGCCTTCAGATAGGGTTTGAACGCCTCCTGCCCGAAGATCTCGCGCGTCAGGCGGATGCAGGTGCGGAAGTCTTCCCAGTCGGACGGGTGAGACATGTAGTTGAACCGGATCACCGGCGCGTCCGTGGGGTTGCCCGACCGCAGGGTGACCGACCCGCGCGACTTCGACCGCATCGGCCCGACATGGGCCTGGAACCCGTGACCCTCGGCCACCGCCTTGCCGTCATAGCGCACGGCGATGGGCAGGAAGTGATACTGGATATCGGGATATTCCACGCCCGCCTTCGACCGGATGAAGGCGCAGGCCTCGAACTGGTTCGAGGCTCCGGGGCCCCTGCCCGTCAGGAGCCACTGCGCCCCCACCCAGGCCTTGCCCCAGAGATTCCAGTATTTGTAAAGGGTTATCGGCTGGCTTGCCGCGAACTGCATGTAGATTTCCAGGTGGTCCTGAAGGTTTGCGCCCACCCCCGGCCGGTCCGCGACGACCTCGATCCCGTGTTCCTTCAGATGAGCCGCAGGTCCGATCCCCGAAAGCATCAGAAGCTTGGGCGAGTTGATCGACGAGGCCGCGATGATGACCTCGCGCCCCGCCCGGATCACCTGCCGGCCAGCGCGGCTGTCGATCTCCACCCCCACGGCGCGGCGGCCCTCCAGCACCACGCGCCGGGCAAAGCCGCGCACCACCTCGACATTCCCGCCCTTCAGCGCGGGCTTCAGGTAGGCATTGGCCGCCGACCAGCGCCGGCCCTTGTAGATCGTCGCCTCGAAGGGGCCAAAGCCCTCCTGCTGCCGGCCGTTGTAATCCTGCGTCACAGGATAGCCCGCCTGCCGTCCCGCCTCGATGAAGGCATCAAACAGCGGATTCGCACGGGCCCCGCGCGTCACGTGCAGCGGGCCGTCCGTCCCCCGGAACTCCGGCCCGGACCCGCCGTGCGACTGCTCCATCCGCTTGAAATAGGGCAGCACATCGGCATAGGACCAGCCGTCCGCCCCCATCTCGGCCCAGGTGTCGAAATCCTTCGCGTGCCCCCGGACATAGACCATCCCGTTGATCGAGGACGACCCCCCGATCACCTTCCCTCGCGGCGTCGCCAGCACCCGTCCCCCAAGCTGCGGCTCGGGCTCGGTGGCGAAGCCCCAGTCGTAGATGCCCATGTTCATCGGATAGGACAGCGCGCCCGGCATCTGGATGAACGGCCCAGCATCCGACCCGCCATGCTCGATCACCGTCACCCGCCTGCCTGCCTCGGCCAGCCGGTAGGCCATGGCGCAGCCTGCCGAGCCCGCGCCCACGATCACATAATCCGCCTGCATCAGACCGCCCCCCGCACCAGTTCCGCCTCAAGGTGGCGCAGCGCCAGCGCCACCGCAGCCGCCCCGTCCGGCGGGCCCGATTTCAGGACCTCGCGCAGATAGAGCCCGTCGATCATCGCGCCGAGCGATTCGGCGATCCCCGCCGCCCGATCCCCCGCCAGGGGCCGCAGGGCCGCGACCAGATTCGACCGAAGCCGCCCCTGATAGACCGCGAGCAGACGCTTCGCCTCGGGCACCGACTGCGCCAGCACCCAGAAGTTCAGCCAGGCCCCCACCGCCTCGCGCCGGAAGTTGCCGGGGCTGAAACTGGCCCGCAGAATCGCCCGGATCCGCCCCTCCGGCCCCTCGGCCGCCGCCAGCGCGCCGCGCACTTCCGCACCGTACAGCGTCAAGATGTGGCGCATCGCGGCCAGGAACATCTCTTCCTTCGACCCGAAGTAATGATGCGCCAGCGCGCTCGACATCCCCGCCCGCCGGGCGATCTGGCTCACGGTCACGTCCAGCGATCCCACCCTGCCGATCTCGACAATGGTGGCTTTCACCAGGGCTTCCTTGCGGATAGGCTCCATTCCAAGCTTCGGCATGACGGTCTGGCCCCAGAAAATGCTTGCCAAACCGAATAAGGGCGAAGTTTATTGACTCGTCAATCAACAAAAACACTTCGGGGAGTGTCCATGTCCATCCGTTCCACCCTCCTGACCAGCGCCGTGACCTTTGCCCTGGCGGGAAGCGCCTTCGCCGAGGGCTGCGACAAGATCGTCTTCTCCGATGTCGGCTGGACCGACATCACCGCCACCACGGCGGCCACCACCCTCGTCCTCGAAGCCCTGGGCTACGAGACCGAGACGCAGATCCTTTCCGTCCCCGTCACCTATGCGGGCCTGGCCGAAGGCGACATCGACGTGTTCCTCGGCAACTGGATGCCGACGATGGAGGGCGACATCGCCTCCTACCGCGAGGCCGGCACGGTCGAGACCGTCCGCACCAACCTCGAGGGCGCGAAATACACGCTGGCCACCAACGAGGCCGGCGCGGCGCTGGGGATCAGCGATTTCGGCAACATCAAGGACCATGCCGATGCGCTGGAGGGCAAGATCTACGGCATCGAGGCCGGCAATGACGGCAACCGGCTGATCCTCGACATGATCGCTGCCGACAAGTTCGGCCTGGGCAAGTTCGAGCTCGTGGAAAGCAGCGAACAGGGCATGCTCGCCGAGGTGGAGCGCAAGACCGGCGCGGGCCAGCCCATCGTCTTCCTCGGCTGGGAACCGCATCCGATGAACGCGAACTTCAAGCTGACCTACCTGTCCGGCGGCGATGATGTCTTCGGCCCCAACTTCGGCGGCGCGATCGTGGCCACGAACACCCGCAAGGGCTATGTCCAGGAATGCCCCAACACCGGCAAGTTCCTGCAGAACCTCGTCTTTTCGCTCCAGATGGAGAACGAGATCATGGGGGCGATCCTGAACGACGGCACCGATCCGCGCGATGCGGCCAAGGCCTGGCTCGCGGCCAACCCGGCCACCTGGGAAGCCTGGCTCGACGGCGTGACCACCAAGGACGGCGGCGACGCCAAGGCCGCGGTGGCCGCCGCGCTGCAATAAGGCACTGACAGGACGGGCAGGCCGGGGCCCAACCCGGCCGCCCGTTTCGGCCCGCAAGCACGGGGGGGGACGGATTTGGACTGGCTGCAAACCACGTTTCCGTGGCTGTTCGAGAAAATTCCGGTCGGCTGGGCCGCCAAGCAGGCGGTGGACTGGCTGAAGGCCAACGCCCGGCCCATCTTCGACGGGATCAGCGAGGCCTTCGGCTGGCTCATCGACGCCACGCTGTCGCTGGTCCAGTGGCCGCATCCCCTGGTCGTGGTGGCGCTTTTCGTCGCGCTGACCTGGGTGCTGCAACGGTCGTGGAAGATCTGCCTTCTGGTGCTCCTCGGCTTCCTCTTCATCCTGAACCAGGGCTACTGGAAGGCCACGACCGAAAGCCTGGTGCTGCTGTTCTATTCCTGCCTGATCTGCATGGCCGTGGGCGTGCCGATCGGCATCGCCGCCGCGCACCGGCCCCGGCTCTACGCCGCCATGTCGCCGATCCTCGACCTGATGCAGACGCTGCCGACCTTCGTCTATCTGATCCCGGCCGTGGTGTTCTTCGGCCTCGGCATGGTGCCGGGCCTCCTCGCCACCGTGATCTTCGTCGTGCCCGCCCCGATCCGGCTCACCTATCTCGGCATCTCGGCCACGCCCCAGGCGCTGATCGAGGCCGCGACCGCCTTCGGCGCCACGCCCCGGCAGAAGCTGTGGAAGGTGGAATTGCCCTACGCCATGCCGCAGATCATGGCCGGACTGACCCAGACCATCATGCTGTCGCTGTCGATGGT